>JBNKPX010000016.1:0-46402 GCA_050295575.1 Gammaproteobacteria bacterium
TACAGGGGGTATAGCGGTTATTCTGCTTATACTTTTGTTTTGCTACTTGTAGATTAAAACATTAAGCAATTGGAGCGGTTGAAATGACAAATAGTAATCAAGACCAAATTATTTTTGAGGATGATTTCAATCAAGATCTTTTGGATACAAACAAATGGTTTCCTCACTATCTTCCACATTGGAGCAACTTGGAAAACTCAGCAGCATTTTATAAAATTAGCGATAGCGTATTAAGGCTCTATATAGAGAAAGATCAAAATTCATGGTGCCCGGAGTTTGATGGGAATAATAAGGTATCAGGGCTACAAACAGGGCATTATTCAGGGGAAATGGGTAGCCCAATAGGACAACATCGTTTTCGAAAGGAGCTGGAAGTTCGTTCATTTCAACCTGAATTACGTCTCTTTCTACCGTTGTATTGCCGACTAGAGATGAGGGCGCGCACAAAATTACAATCAAATAATCTTGCCGCATTATGGCTCATAGGGTATGAAGATGAACCTGATAAATCTGGCGAAATTACACTATTCGAAGTATTTGGATGTAACGTGGGTGAAAATGGTACTCGTATCGGTCGAGGGATTAAAAAAATTAACGATCCTATGCTCCAGGATGAATTTGAAGACAGCGAGGTTTTAATAAACACAGAAGACTGGCATACCTATTCTATGGATTGGAGACCAACAGGTGTCTTATTCTATATTGACGATCTGTTAATTTCTAAAACTTCTCAATCACCAAATTATCCAATGCAACTAATGCTAAACTTTTACGAGTTAGCGCCTACAGAACAAGAATCAGAGAAAAATGATGCCTGGTTTGAAGTTGATTGTATAAGGGCAACTAAGTGAACCAGCGCCAAGAGGTCGGACCTACGTAAGCTATTGATTGTAGCCAAACTTGGTCAAAAAAGAGGCTATTTTCAATGCTTAAACGGATAATTTTTCTATAAAAATCGACCCTTTAAATAATCCGAGGATGAATATTGTCTGGGGTTTTTATAGGTTTCACTGAAGCCCTGGCCGAATAGCTGAAGATTAATTTCCTTTTCAATAGATAGGGGTCTATTAATGACTCGACTCCTCTAATTCCTGAATCCTATAAAGATCTACTCGTTCGAATAATTTTCAACAACTGGGCTCATGGCATTCCTCACTCCCGTCACTTGAGATTTAAAAGCTGTTCAGACTTTTCAACTCGCAGCTGTCTTTTGCCTTCTACATCCTCATTGCTATAAAACTGGTAGGTGTCGCGCCCATCTCTCTTTGCCTGATACATCGCCACATCGGCATTTTTCAATAGACTTTCCAGGCTATCTGCATCATTCGGATAGATGCTAATGCCAATACTCAGTGTCATCTTCAGGAGATTATCGTTGATGTGGGCCGGTTCAGCCATTGATTCGATCATTTTCCGGGTCATAGACTCTACCGCTGCCGGGTCGTCGATATTGTTGAAAAGCATCACGAATTCATCACCACCAAAACGAGCAAGAGTGTCACTGTCCCTCACATGACGACTCAGTCTGCTGGCGACTTCCCTGATCACCTCATCGCCTACTGCATGACCAAGGGTATCATTGATTTGCTTGAACTTGTCCAGATCGATAAACAGCACGGCAACCTTTTTTCCAGTACGGCGCGCATTGTTTATGGCCAGTTCCAGGCGATCCTGAAAGAGCATACGGTTAGGAAGATTCGTCAGTACATCGTGATTAGCCTGAAACTGTAAAGCGTCACGGTGAGATTTGAGTTTACTTTCGCTTTCCTTGATCCTTGTTATGTCAAGATAGGCTCCCAGTACCCCATAAGTTGTGCCATCTCCACCGATGAGTGGCAATTTAGACTTCGAAACCCAGGCCTTGCGACCATTGTGCTGGAACTGAATCTCTTCCTGATGCATCCTGGGCTTGCCTGATGTCATGACCTCAAGATCTTTAGCCCGATAGTGATCCGCCAGATCTTTCCAGATCATATTGAGGTCAGTCTTGCCTATTATCTCTTGTTCATTCTTGAAACCAGCATCTTCCGCGAACAGTTTGTTACAACCCATGAAGCGCAACTGGGTATCTTTCCAGAATATCCTTACCGGAACCGTGTTGATGATGCTTTTTATCAGGGTACTTTCCTGGCGTATACGCTGTTCGAGCTGGTGTTGCTTGGTAATATCCAGCATCGTGCCCACCACTCGAACCAGCGTACCTTTACTATCGTAAACCGGTCGACTTTTAATCTGAACGTATCCTTTTTCAACCGTTTTGCTACGAAACTCGAATACACCTTCGAAGTCGACATTGTTCCCGCGCAGCAGGTCAATGAGCTGTTTCCGATCAGATGAATATTGCCGCTTCGGGAGGTATTGCAGTACTTTTTTAACCCCAGCAGGCACGAAACTTCCTGGCTCTGTGCCGAGGATACGAAAGACTTCCTCATCCCACATTATTCTCAAGGGACTCAAGGTCATACTCCAGCTTCCCAGGTGAGCGATACGCTGTGCCTCGGCCAGGCTCTCTCGACTTTCCTGAAGCTTACGATTATCTTTACAGGCCCTGATTGCATTCACCAGTTTCAAATTTATCTTGGACATCGAGTTCAAAAGGAATTCGTCAAAAGGTGTACATGATTTGGTCAGAATCAGATAGCCAAAGTTTTTAAGCTCGAAAAGATAGTAATAACGATCTTTGTACTCTTCCATTAACATCCGGCGTCCCTCTCTTGCGAACCTGGCTTCGAGGTGAAGAGACATACCTCTATAGGTTTCGTTTTTAATAACGACTTTCGGTTTCGCATAGAACAGTCTGTAGCCGTCTTCTTTTTTCTGATAGATAGCGGCAGAGGAACAGTTAAGACGGCTCAGCATCACAGTGACTGCTTCTTTGAGCATCCTGTCCAGATCAAGAGAATTCCCAATGGACATGGAAATCTCGTATAGGGCCAGAAAGGTCGAGTTCTTATGCATTGCCTATATGGCCTACCACCGAAGTTTTATTGTAGAACTCCAGATAATCGCGTCCGTTATTGGCGATTTCGCCCAGGCTTAACGCGCCTATCATCGGTATACTGCTGTCATAGACGGCATTGATTTCGTCATCAAAGCGTTGCTCCAGAAAGAGCACCCTGGAAATACAGTCGACGAAGAACATGAATTCTCCCTCAAAATCCATTTGACTACGACTCAGTCTTAAGGCTTGCTGTGCTGCTTTGATCAGTTCATCGCTATTACCGCGAAGGATATCAACATAACTCCCTTCTTCGACGTTTCCTACACAAACCATATCGGTACCATTGAGCACAATGGGGTCACGTACGATCTTTTCGCCAGAGATCGTGTTTATACCAAAAGGGAACGACTTGGCTATTTCGAAAAAATTATCTGCGTTAATAATTGTGTCGGAGTGATGGTCTACGATGGATTTGTAAACTTGAAATGCGGGTTTGAAATCAAGCTCTTTGACCACTGTACCCTGCGCTTGAGTCACCTGATAGGGGCCATTGATACTACGCCATCCATGACTCACGCCAATAGCACTTTTGCGAGTTGAATAGGCATACACCAGGGCATCCTCGATAAATCCCTGATTAGTAAACAGCGAGGGCTTCTGGATAAATGAGAGCGAGCCCGAACCACCCCCTATATAATTAACATCCAGTCCGTAGTTGTCGAACAGGACATTGATACATTCGCCAATGTTCTTCGCCAGGCCGTCGACGAAGACAAACATCGTCTTGACTGACTCATCAAAGCCTTCAATTTGCTGTTCCATATCAGCATCGAGACTTTCGTAATCTTTGGAGCTGATCGCATTGATCGTATTAATGCACATAGTCTCTTCAAACACTACAAATAGAACTCCCTCACTGTACTTAACGCCTTCATAGATAATAGAAGGAAAAACAGCCCCGACAATCGTCGAGTTGCATTGCTGAAGCAGAGGATCAATCATCTCTTTTAAATAGGTATTGGCATCGCAGGCCAGGATCAGGATGCTGCCATATTCACGATCCAGAGTTTCGAGATGCCTGGTGAATGCTTGTTCTGATCCTGAAGGCTCAAAGATTATCTTTTGCATTAAGTTTCCTCTATTTAGCCAACGAATCAGGATATTGTGGGTGGATAAATAAACATGGATTCATAAAAATAACTACCGGTAAGTTTTCATGATTATCAGAATATAATAACTGACTATTCAGGTTTCATTCTAAGTGAAATTAAACTCCAAAATACTAGCTCGCATCTTTTTCACTTCAAAATTCACCCTTTAGGTATTTAGGAATGCAAATCGATCTCTTTAACATTTAATCCGACGCTAATAGCCAATTTCATCCCCTGTAAGTACAAGTCTGTCTTTAATGCATATTATTATATGCAGCTAGACACACTCGTTTACCTTAAAGTGGATCTATAGGGTTAGGCTTTATATTTTACATCCGGGCCTCATGAACTTGTACTGGTAAAACCGGGGTTAGATCATAGTATTGGCTTAAAAAGTGTAGATTAACCCCAAATATATTTTCCTAATCTGTTTTTCAGCCACAATAGGGCTGTAGTGCTCGAGTCGAGCATAGCCTGCTCGATACCGGCTAGCGCAAGTATATGTAAGCCTTAGAAGCTTCTCCAGAGCTCAACTGATATAGTAGCGCCCCTCCAATGAAGTTGAATCTATCATCAATATATTTGGTCATGGGTAAAATGCTGGTTTTTCATGATCACCGACAAACGGTTTTTAATGGGGTCAGAGATTAATGGCACTTACTTAAGGCCGCCAAACTGTCTTTGCGAGGAGCTTGCGACATGGCCAATCCCTTCGTCAGTTGGGGTTCTGCAAAGTTAGAGATCGCCGCGCTGACGCTCGCGATGACATTTTTCCCTTAAGTAAGTGCCATTCGGGTCAGAGATTACAGATGCATAGGTTCTCTATGCATCTGATTAACCGTAAGCTCTTTAAAAAGCCTGTTCATAAGGTAATAGCGCTACCCGAGTTGACAGGGCGTTTAAGGCAATATTGTGTAGCATTTCATCTACTGTAGTGCAGCAATCAGCCAGAATAGTGATCTTATATGCCTCCGCCTTTTTAGAGATCGCTGTATGCGTGACACAGTTCTGCGTCATCATCCCACAGATCAATAATTCATCAATACCGTATTTGTCTAGAGTTTGCTGTAAGCTGGTTTGTTCAAACCCATCGGCAAACTGTTTTATTACGATATCCGCTTCAGGCGCGGCCTGCACAATAACCGGGTGGATTTTTACGCCAGAGCTACCCTTATTAAAAAATGGCGCAATACCTCTACTATCATCAGCAATATGCTGTATCAGCACAATCGGTAATTCGTTCTGCCTGGCCTTCGCAATAGCCTTTTCAATATTGTTCAGGGTTTGTTCGGTATTCCACAGCGGATACTTCCCCTCAGGAAAATAATCATTCTGTGGGTCGATTACAAGGAGTGCTGCCTTTGAGTTGTGTGTCATGAGTATTGTCTCTTATCAAATTAACGAGACCGTATTGTGTTAATAATTACTTCACTACTTCAGTGTCAAAAATGACATAATAGCTTTCAAATCTGACAAGTTGAATGAAGGTATATGAAACTGGCAATCATTGATTACCCTGGCGCACTGAAGTCTGCGGTGTATGGGCTGAGTGAAATATTCGCACTGGCTAATCGGCTCTGCGTTGAACAAGATCTGTCAGAACAATTCGAAACCGAGATTATTGAATTAACTCCTGCAGACGATATCGATAAGAATAAAAAAAGCTATACCGCCATCATCCTGCCGCCCAGCATCGATAATATCTTCTATGCAGAGCCTTCCAGAGAAATAAAAAAATGGCTGATCAAAAAGCATAAGCAGGGCAGCATACTTTGCTCGGCCTGTGCAGGTGCTTTCATTATTGCGGCAACGGGGCTACTGGACAGGCGCGAAGCAACAACCCATTGGGCTCTGGTTGGTGAATTTAAACGGCTGTATCCTGCAGTTCGCCTGAATGCCAATAAAATTATGGTGAATGATCAGGATGTCATTACGGCTGGTGGAATGCTGTCGTGGTTAGATCTGGGACTGGAACTGGTGGCACAATTTTCCAGCCCCGCTATCATGCGTCAACTTGGTAAGATACTGGTCGTCGATACCGGTCAGCGCGAACAACGCTATTACCAGCAATTCTCACCAGAGCTTACACATGGTGACGAGTTGATTTTAAAGGTACAGCAAAAAATGCAGACTGATTATACCCTGCCCATAAAAATTGCCGGTTTAGCCGATTTTTGCCACCTGACCGAACGTACCTTTTTACGTCGCTTTTTTAGGGCAACAGGGTTAAACCCCAGTGAATACTTACAGAGGCTAAGAATCCAGAAAGCCTGTGATCTGCTGGAAACTGTTCCGGATTCGTTTGAGGTGGTAGCTAATAAAGTGGGGTATGAAGATGTTAATGCCTGCCGTAAGATATTTGTACGCATTGTAGGATTAAGCCCCAGAGAGTTCAGGAAACGATTCGTTAACAGGCCTTAATCTATATAGAACATCTCGATTTTCATTTATTTATTCAGATGTGAATCATGGCTTCCATTATGATGCTACCGGGTGCTAGACAAGGAAGCAGCGGAACTGGCCGGGTCCAGGAGTTTGGGTTAATTTGTTAAGAATCTTGCCTGATATCCATCTGACTTAGCTGCTTAGTACTAGCGTCGGAAGCCTCTGGTAAACCCAGAGGTTTCCATCACTGGTAATATTGGTTTGCCAGCGCTGTCGATATTCTGAATATCGATTATTGAGAAAGATGCTCTTTGGCAAAAGTATTTTTCGTGACTTATTGCTCAAATCCATTCATTGTACTGGCGCTGACGACTGACTTTAACCTGAAACAGGTGTGCTCAGCTAAAACCCAGCTAAACTTAGGGAGGTGCTGAATAATTCATCTATGAATTCTCAGAGCGATAAAAGTGAAAAATGCGATTTTCCTTTTCTCTCAAAATCAAAGGCTTCAGTCATTGGTTTTGGCGACACATCCCTGTAGCGCAGGAAGCTCTGAAGAAATCAGCGGCTCCTTAAACAATGACTTCAGTTTTGGCACTATCCAGACTTGATAGACATGCCAGGCATAGTGAAATATGAACGAAATGCTTGAGAATGGCACAATAAAATTTATCGATGGCGAAGAGAAGGTTTTCCATGATGGATACTGGATTAAACGTTATGAACCACCGAAAGACAGTCTGGCGCACAAGAAAATGCTCATTCAGTCACTCACCCGTCGTCTGTTTAATCATATGGAGCACGGCATTAATATCCCCGGCAGAATGCTGGAAAAGGTGAGAGCTGCCTACGAAGCCGAAACGGAACCGAAAAGAAAACGTGTTAAAGGCGCCATGCTGGCGGGTGCTTTATTCAATCGAGCAGCTGATATCTTCAATCAACTGGTCGAACTGGAAGGCTGTGGGGTAAAGATAGAACAGGGTAATGACCTGATGCACTCCTGTGGCCTCTGTCTGCAGGAAGCCCTGGAATACGGCAAAATGGTCAAGCATCGCAATGGTGATGAAGGTATCGATGAGCTGTGGGGTGAGCCGTTCAAGGCTTTTATCATGTCCATCGAAGACTTCTATCAAAGCCGTTATGTCAAGATCGCTATCACTATGCGAAACATTGATCAGGTGGCCGATTATATGTCGAACTGTCTGGGTGGTGATGAGCGATTTAAGGGCATAGACACACTCATTCAAAGGTATGCAGATGTCGCCAAAAGAAAATGTGAAATCTTACGTACCGACGATGTGCTGCTGGATGTCTGGGCAGAGTTTGTGGTGGCCGGGGAAGATATTGTGAATTTTCAATCTACCTCTAAAAAACAAAGTCCTGATGATATTTTGCTGGATGAGCTGGATACCAGGTACCTGTTGGATCAGGGGGTTAAGCTGATTGCGCACATAACCCGAGCAAGAACGGCGATGCCCAAAAGTACTGAGAAGTATCTGCACTTATGTCGATTGTTTAAATCACGTAGTAAATAAGGAAACACTCTGTAGTCACTCATTCGCGCCCAGCCAGATGCCCGGATTCTTTCACCGGAGAAAACCATGAAAGAATTTAAAATACCGAGTGATCTACTGGAAAAGATGCGAGCAACAGGCAAAAGCGCATCACCACCGACAGGGCATGGGTTCAAACGAGCAATCATATCTGTTCCAGTCACGTTCCTTCTGCCTTGCTGGAAGAAAAAATGGTCTTCAGCAGTGTCAATCAACAGGTGTTAACAGGCCCCAGTGATTTCATCGGATGCGATGATCTGATTTCGGCCATTCTCTTTCGCTTTGTAAAGCCGCTGGTCGGCGAGTTTAAGTAGATCTTCATATTCATCTCGCTCTGTCGGGATTTTGCTGGAGATACCAATACTGATGGTCATAGTGGTTGAATATTCTTCGTTTGAAACGACATGATTGGCAAATACCCGGCGAATGTTTTCTGCAACAACAATTGCGCCTGCCAGGTCGCTTTGAGGAAGTATCGCCATAAATTCTTCGCCGCCGTAACGGAATGCGATATCGGCGGGGCGCTTGATATTATCCCGAATTATTCGACCAGCCTCGATCAGGCATAGATCGCCGAATTGATGCCCATAGCTGTCGTTGATCTTTTTGAAAAAATCGATATCGAATATGAGTAAGGAAATTGGCTTTTTATCACGATAGGCGCGTCGGTATTCCTGCGGCAGAATTTCGTTCAAATAGCGTCGGTTACGCAACCCGGTCAATTCATCCTTCGTACTAAGTTCCTGTAGGCGTGTATTGGCATCCTCCAGCTCTTCGGTGCGCAGTCGAACCAGATTATCAAGTTTCTCGGTTTGTTCAATTTGTGATTTAAGCAGTCGCTGATGTGCATGATTTGATTCCTGCTGTGCTCTTTCACGCAGTTTGCGCTCGGTATTGATCAGGTCGGTCACTCCGATGGAAAAGAAAATCAATTCGAAGGCCGATGCCCATTTCATGAGTTCAGGGGCCAGATAATACAGAGGTAATATGCCCTGAGAAGTCAGTACTGTAAAGATTACGCTGAATAACACCGCTCCCTGACCAACCAGATAATATCGAGCAGGAGCGTAACCTTGTATTACGCTGCGAATAGCAGCGACAAATATTATAAAAACACCAGTTAGTGTTACCACTACATTAATGTGGGCGGAGGTATGGGTTGGTGCAAAAATAATAGCGGGGATTGCCAGTAAGTAGGCGTATATGGCGGCCTTGATGAACCTGTGTAGTTTCGGTTGATGTTCACGCGTTCTTAAAAAAGCGATACCAAACAGGCACACCGCCACCGAAGCGGTAGTACTAAATAGATAAATGCTATACTGCTGAAACGCTACCGCATCTGGCCAGAAACGGAAGCTGTAACCCTGCAGGGTGGCATTGAATAACACCAGATTGATGATCACCAGTACATACAGGCCATAGACCTTTTTATGAACCCCTACCCATAAAAACAGGTTGTAGATACCCAGCCCGAGGGAAATCCCAAAGTATATGCCGTTAAAGGCGTTGAATTTATGCTGCTGTTCGATGAATGATTGTTCTGTCGCCAGATAGAGTGGAATAGAAACTGAACTGGTCGTTTGTACTCGAATAAATATCTGGCTTTGCTCACCGGGGCTGAGGGTAAACGGGTAAGTGAAGTGATTCAGTTTCAGAAAACGGTGCTGGAAAGGGTAACTATCACCCGTATCATAGTAATCGTTTTCCTGTTCCCTGAGATGATAGAAGCGAACATCATCCAGTAATGGATAGAGCACCGACAGGAAGAAACGATCCTCGGTATTTTGCGCAACTCGATCAGGCAATTGATTGGATATGATCAGCTTAATCCAGAAAGCGCTATGACTGTAGCCCATTTGCAGGGTGTCGTGTGTGAAGCTTGTGAACTGGCCTGACTGGTCGAGCTTTTGAACCTCATCCAGAGTCAGGTTTCCTTCCACATCCTCCAGATATTCAACGCCATAAGCCAGGCGCTTGGAGAAATCGGCATGGTCTATGGATATGACCTGGCTTTGCCCAGAGGCATAAACGGGTACAACCAGACTCGCTAACATGAAAAACAGACAGATCAGGTATGGTTTGGGTTGGGACAAACTTAGCCTCCTGCTGATAAATACAAGATGATCTCGATAGTAAAGACTATAGAATAATTCGATAGAGCTGCGTTATTCTTTTTATCAAGCTTTCATGAAAGCGCCAGATAGCATATCTAGGGCCTGTGGATTTAATGAACCACGAAGCACTCGAAGGTTAATAGAAAGGAACCCTCTTCAAGCTGAGCATAGGAACCTTAGCCGTTGCTGCAGGTTGGCCATATGTGACGATTATTCATGAACTGATATGACTTCAGGGGGAGTTGCAGTTACAGCAGCTGCCACAGGCTGGTATTATCTCCACATGTCCGTATCTGAAAACTCACCTATCGGTATTATCGATTCCGGCGCTGGCGGTCTGTCGGTGTTGCGGCACATCCATACCCTGTTGCCCGGCGAGGCATTGCTCTATAGCGCCGATAGTGCCCAGCTTCCCTATGGTGACAAGACCCCGGCCTTTATCCGTGGTCGGGTCAATGCGATGGCCGCTGCCCTGGTCGACCTGGGTGCCAAGGCGTTGGTGATTGCCTGCAATACCGCGACGGCGGCGGCAGTGGAGTCGTTACGCGAGCGTTACACCATACCGGTAGTTGGTATGGAGCCGGGGATCAAGCCAGCAGTGTTGTGTAGCAAGAACGGCGTGGTGGGCCTCCTTGCTACTGCAGCAATGGTTAACAGCAATCGCATGGCTGATCTGGTTCAACGTTACGCCGGAGAGTGCGAGCTGATCATCCAGCCCTGTCCTGGTCTGGTGGAGCAGGTGGAGCGCCACGCACTGGAGACACCCGAGACGAGCCGATTGCTACAGCAATACCTCGAGCCCATTCTTGAACGCGGTGCTGATGCTCTGGTGCTGGGATGCACTCACTACCCGTTCCTGCGTCCATTGATCGAGCGTCTGGTAGGACCGAAGGTGACGGTTATCGATACTGCTGAAGCGATTGCCAGCCGACTACAATCCCTGTTGCAACAGGAGGGCCTTCTCAATTCATACAGCAAACAGTCTTCCCTTCGATTTTTCTCTACGGCACCTACGACCGCGCAGACACAGCTCTTCTCGAACCTGCTGGGAAGGTCAGTGGTGGTGGAACCACTAGTGGAATGTACTGACGTATGATCCTGTTACCACAACAGGAAAAAACTAGCGTTTAGCCCTGCATCGTATTGCCTGGATAACCCCATGGATTTATTTAACCACGAAGCACGGGAAGGGCAGGGAGGTAAATAGATGCTTTTCTTCGTATAGGGTTGTTTATTGGAGGAGATTTAAGTATAAACAATGGCTTACTTTGTACAGATCTAGTTAAGCGAAGTTAATAGTGTCCCGCATTTTCATAGGATATAAGAACTAATCCAGAGTAAATAAAATTCACTGGCAGAATCTTTTAAAGTGAATCAAACGGTCAATTCAGGGACAATTTTATGACATTTTCAAGTTTCAACTTTACGGTTTTTGTAGCGATTACCCTTACTGCTCTTGGGGTGGTTTATATTCGCAAGATTCAACAGACTACACAGCAAAGAAGAGAAAAAAGAACGCAACTACGGCAGAGAATTGAATCGCTACACCTGCCTAAAATACTCCAGGCTCTGGGGATCGGTTTTGGAAATTACCTGTACAAAGTACCGCTAGATGAGATCGATGAATGCGTAAGCATTTGTGAAGACTGTCCCTCTGTTGTTCTGTGTGATGAAACACTCATGATTCCTGAACTAAACCCTGACGATATTGATTTTTGCCCAAACCAGCAGCACTTGAGTCAATTCAGCAGGGCAAGCAAAATACACAGTCAAAAATAGCTATATCAATTTCATTACTATCTCTGGCTGGTTTTATATAACGTCCAGGAAATGTATCTTTACTGAATAATCAGTCTTTCTTGAAATAAAATAAATCTTTAAGTGCCTGTTATCTAACAAAATATCAGATGCAGAACGCAGTTGCCAAGAGCACGAAGGTCCTGAAGATTAAAAGATGCTTTCTCCATATATTCTTTGGGTTTTTTATGGTGCTAGCGCAAGAATATTTCATAAAGGCCAAAGGTAATATTATGGCTAGACTCAGGAAAACACCCGCTCCAGGACTGAACGGTTGCTCGTAGACGTAGCGATCAGTATCGGAGTTCCTTCCTACACTTTTGGATTTGCCTGGGCGATGGCGCTTTTTCACCTTTTTTGATTTGTCTCAGGTCGAATACTTATGCTTACCAAACTCAGGCAAATTAAGCGCTATGCTGTCGGCACAGATTATTTGGTGGAATATATCTAGCCTTTGTATAGTCTTTAGGTAATCAACGCTTTTTGAGCGGATGTTTTGGTTGCTTAGAAGTTCGGGGCTATGTATCTATTGACTATGTCTTGCGCTGTGGCGAATCAGAATTTTTATAATAAGGGAACCTCCACATGTCGGGGTTTCAGAAATTTCATCAAACCCTATTGAGGAGTAGATATGTCTTTGAGTCGTCGCGAATTTTTGCAGGTAATGGCACTAGCCAGCGCCGCAGGCCTGATTCCACAAACAGGTCTGGCGCAAAAAAAATCCCCGAAAGATCTTTATGAAGTGCCCAAATCCGGCAATGTGCGTCTTTTGCATATAACTGATACACATGCTCAGCTGATGCCAATTTATTTTCGTGAGCCTAACGTCAATCTGGGTATCGGTGCTGCCTATGGTAAAGCACCTCATATAGTGGGAGCCGAACTACTGAAGTTATTTAACCTGCCTACCAATGGTATTCACTCCCATGCCTATACCTATCTTGATTTCGAGCAGGCTGCAAAAACCTATGGTCGAGTGGGAGGCTTTGCCTACCTGAAAACCCTGATCGATAAGCTTCGCTTTGCAGTCGGGGATGGCAATTCTCTGTTGCTGGATGGCGGTGATACCTGGCAGGGCTCAGGCACTGCATTCAAAACTCGTGGCAAAGATATGGTTGGTGCCTGTAATCGTTTGGGAGTGGATGTGATGACCGGCCATTGGGAATTTACCTACCTGGACAAAGAGGTCATAGATAATCTGGGTGAGTTTAACGGTGAATTTCTGGCTCAGAACATCAATGTATCCGAAGAAGCGTTGTTCGATTACCGCTTCGCTGATTATGCAAATTTCGATGAAGATTCAGGGCGTGCATTCAAGCCTTACAGCATCAAGAAAGTCGGTGGAGCACGGATTGCGATAATTGGTCAGGCTTTTCCCTATACACCTATTGCCAACCCCAGCCGCTTTATGCCGGACTGGACATTCGGTATTCAGGATGAATCAATGCAAAGCCTGGTTGACCAGATCCGTGATGAAGAAAAGCCCGATGCAGTTGTCGTCATCTCTCATAACGGTATGGATGTAGATCTTAAGATGGCGTCGATTGTTAGCGGTATCGATGTCATATTCGGTGGCCATACACACGATGGCATGCCAGCACCAACGGTAGTCACCAATCCTGGCGGTAAAACGCTGGTCACTAATGCCGGTTCCAATGGTAAATACGTGGGTGTAATGGATCTGGATGTGCGTGGTGGTAAGGTCAGGGGTTATAACTATCGCTTGTTACCGGTGTTCTCAAATCTACTGGAAGCGGATACACAAATGGCCTCATACATCGAAGAGGTACGTAAACCCCATCTGCCCTGGTTGAGAGAGGAGCTAGGTGTTGCTGGTGAAACCCTTTATCGTCGTGGCAATTTCAATGGAACCTTCGATCAGATTATCTGCGATGCACTTGTCGAGCAACTCGATGCACAGGTATCTCTATCACCCGGATTTCGCTGGGGCACCAGTGTGCTTCCAGGCGAACCGATCTATATGGAAAACGTCCTTGATCAAACCTGTATGACCTATCCTGAGACCTATGTTCGTTCCATGACGGGTAAGGATATCAAGGCTATTCTGGAAGATGTTTGCGACAATCTATTTAATGCCGATCCATATTATCAGCAGGGCGGAGACATGGTGCGTGTGGGTGGTATGGACTATACCTGTGACCCCTCAGCAGGGATGGGGTCAAGAATTTCTGACCTACGACTTAATGATGGTACTCCTATCGAAGCCAACAAAAGCTATAAAGTGGCCGGTTGGGCAACGGTTGGTTCTCAATCCCCCGGAGCTCCGGTTTGGGATGTGGTCGCCGATTACCTCAGAAGTAAATCAACTGTGCGTATTGCAAAACTCAACACCCCTAAACTGAAGAACGTCACTGGTAATCCGGGAATTGCAAAATATGCGGGTATTATCGCATAGTTTTTTTTAGCAAATTTACAACCAGAGCCTCTGGCTCTGATAACCTCTGAGGTCCAGGGCCTGTTAACACGAGTTAACAGGCCCTAATCACTTTTTACATTTTTCTGCTGAGCGATGTCGTTGTTCGTGAAAATTCATAGATTCAAATGAATGACAGTTATAGCACTCACGTGAGTCGTTTTTAACCATCTTGTTACCGCTTCGAAACAAAGCTGTAACATGAGTCGGATACCTTTCTTCTACTTGTTTAATCATTCATTTTCCAGTCTCCAGTTGTGAGATTGGTTGAGTGTTTTTTTGAGTATTTATCATCCAATCAACAGGAGAAAAGGGTATGCATATTCCTTTTAAACGAACACATTTATCAACCATTATTGGCAGTATTATGCTGGGTTCAGCCGCTTTGTTAAGCGGTTGCGCAGATGATGGTAAAGACGGTAGCGCAGGTCTGGACGGTCAGACCTATTCATCCATGATCGACTTTCAAGCTATCTCTCCAGCGGTTACCGATAGTGAGAAAAACAGTATTCGTAGCGCTGATACAGTGACTATTGCTGGTGACAAGCAGACTATTGCCTATAACACCTTGTTAAAGACTGGTGATACGGACAATGGTGAGGTTTTTGGCGCGATCAAGGATTCTACTGATACGGTAATCATGGACAGTAATGGTTCGTCGCCCAGCCTGTGTAACGGAACACAGCTTCCAGGCATGAACGATAATCCGAGAGGTTCAGGTCTTGATCACGTCTCGATTTTGCAGAAAAACGATAAACTGTACATGGTTTCCCAGTTTGAGTGTCAGGTAGGCGCGATGTACATGAACGAACTGACCCAGGATAGCTCGACAGGTGCACTTACTGTTACTCCGAATACGCTGCAATATGTCAGTCAGGCCTCAGGTTTTGGCGGTTGGGTGCATTGTGCCGGCATGACCACTCCGTGGGAGTCACATCTGGGTTCAGAGGAATATGATTCAAATGCCCGTTCCATCCAAACCAACGGTGCGGCCAGCGATAAATATTTTAGTGCGTTGTCTGACTACTGGGGTGGGGATATGAGCAAAGCCAGCCCTTATTACTATGGCTGGACACCCGAGGTTGCCGTTGATGCCAATGGCGCTCCGGTTTATACCAAGCACTATTCGATGGGCCGCTTCGCACACGAAATGGGGTATGTGATGCCTGATGAAAAAACCGTGTATCTGAGTGATGATGGCACCAATGTTACGTTGTTCATGTACAAGGCCGACACGGCTCAGGATTTGTCAGCTGGTACACTTTACGCTGCAAAATGGAACCAGATTTCTGGTGCTGGTATGGGTGAAGCCGTTTTAACCTGGGTGAATCTGGGGAGCGCGAGCGATGCTGATGTGAAAGCAGCACTGGATCCAGATGGTGATATCACCACTAATGATGGCGTGACCTTTTCTGATATCTTCAATACTGAAGCGCCGCAGGGTGATGGCAGCTGTGCAGGCGCTGGATTTGTAGCTGTGAATACTGCTGCGGGTAACGAGTGTCTGCAGCGCACCAGCAATGACCTTAACGGTGACTCGAATGTTGATGCTCTGGATGATGCAATCGCCAATCGACTGGAATCACGTCGCATGGCTGCTTATCTTGGAGCTACTTCGGAGTTCCGCAAGATGGAAGGTATTACCTTCAATGCACGAGACAACAAACTGTATGTTGCTATGTCTCAGATGACCAAGGGTATGCAGGCAGGTTCCAGCAATGACCTGGGTGGGCCGGATGATATCCAGGTTGAAGCAAATTCCTGTGGTGGTGTGTACGAATTGTCTACTGCGTTCAATGACGCAATCGGTTCGAATTATGTTGCCTATAACATGAAGGGTCTGGTTGCGGGTACATCGGTGGATTACAGTGGAACCGCGCTGGTTGGCAACCGCTGCGATATCGATGGTGTCTCTAATCCTGACAATGTTACCTTCCTGGAAGATAGTAATATTTTACTAATTGGTGAAGATACAGACGGTCATATTAACGATGCGCTGTGGACTTACGATATTGTAAACAAAACGCTGACCCGCATAGCACATACACCTTATGGCTCAGAGGCAACGTCGCCATACTGGTATAAGGATATCAATGGCTTTGGTTACCTGACGCTGACTACACAGCATCCTTTCGGTGAAACTGGGGCTGATCCTCAATACCTGAGTGGCAGTGTTCCTACAGATGAACCATCCTTAGCGACACAAACCGGGTACCTTGGACCCTTCGACTTTTCTCAGGTTAATTAAGCCAACCTGCGATCAGGCAGATATAATCAGGGCACCCCGTGTGCCCTGATTTTTAAAGCGCTCGAAATGACAGTGTCCCCTTTGTCTGTCGGCTTTCCTGAGCTGCCGCTTATTGCGCTATGCACATAAGGTACAATGGATACCAGGAAACCGGATGCTGAGCGGACAAAAGGAAGCAGGCTCCTCAGCAGAGCAATTAATCATCTCGCTCATCTCCATACCCTTCCGGTAATTCATGAGCTATTCCCTTATGACAATCAATACAGGTTTCACCGGTTTTATCATTAATAACTTTTTGCATCTTTTCTGCTGAGCGACGTCGTTGTTCGTGAAAATTCATAGATTCAAATGAATGACAGTTACGGCATTCACGTGAGTCGGTTTTTTTCATGGTATCCCAAACATGTTCTGCTAACTCAAGACGTTTGGCTTCAAATTTTTCAGGTGTATCTATGGTTCCTATCATCTTGTGATAAAGCTCATTGCTTGCCTGTATCTTGCGGATCATTTTTGGTAACCATTGTCTAGGGACATGACAGTCCGAGCAGATAGCTCTCACGCCTGAGGCATTGGTGTAGTGGATGCTTTTTTTGTATTCCTGATAGACGGTTTGTTCCATCTCGTGACATGAAATACAAAATTCCAGGCTATTCGTTTTTTCGACTACGGTATGAAAACCACCCCAGAATAGAATGCCGAAAATTGTTCCAGCCACAAAGGTATAGAAAGCGATTTTTTTAAATTTTAAAAACATATGGTAATGCCCCAGATAATGCCCCTTATGTGATCAAGGGGCATTCATCCTTTTCAATTGCTGATATCTATTTTTGAGGTAGGGATTGTAAGTACGCCAGAATGTCAGCAGATACCTGTATATCAAAAGCTCTCATGGCGGGCATTTTTTCGTCAGGTTGTCCATTTTGAATCTTTTGGATTATTTCCCAGGGATTTTTATTGGACAGCTTTCCGAGTGGTAACATCTCTTTTGGCAGCTCACCTGATATGCCATGGCAATTGGCGCATACGGTATTATAGTAGCGTTCACCCTGTGCTTTATCTCCTCGCACCATTTTCGTTTTACGGTCGATAATCGCTTCCATATCAATTTGACCCTTGGTGACAAAGTTAGCAAGATCAGTGAGATCCTGTGTACTCATCTTGCCTGCAAAGCCATGAGTGGCATCATTTATTGCTGAAATAACCTTTGAGTTAGCCGCGCCTTTCAGGTTCTTTAAACCTTTTATTCCGGTTTTATACGAGCCGGAAGCATAAGCTCCATCCTTACCCATCAGGTCCCATCCGTGACAGGCTTTGCAGCGATGTGTGGCATTTCCTTTTTTCTTTGTATTTGAAGCAGGCCAGGCGGGGTGGGTGTTTTTGGGTTTTTGTGCACCGATCACCTTAAACCAGTTATCATACAGTTTGCCGCCCCTGGCAATTGAAGAGACTTCTTCGGCGAATGATATACTGCAGAAAAAGATTACTGAAACAGCAGTAATTGTTGAAATAATACTTTTCATATTTATTCCCCCCGGAATTGTTAGTAAAAATATATGAATTTAAATATAAACTACTGTATTTATGGTGATTTATTGAGTGGTAAGTAATTAAATTGTGTTAAAAATCCTTCATGAAAGTCGATTAAAAGTAGTTTAAAGACAAAGCATATTCTAAATTATAAGCAAATGTCCAATTAAATATTAAATATCTGATCTGGATCAATAGAGGGGTATGCCAGGGTGTTCTAAACACACCCTGTCCCCGAAATCCCTAGAAATTTTAAACCTACCATTGCCCACGAACACCAACAGTGATCGCCCAGAACTCAAGACCAGGAAACATATCATTTAGCTTTTGATCGCCTATGGCTTCGGCTGGATAGCTATCACCGGTTTGGGTGATTTTCTCCATATTTAAAGTCCAGGTAAATCTCGGATTCATTTTGTACGCAATCATGGCACCTGTCGTTTTGGTATCCATGTCAGCCAGACGATAATCGGCGGAGGCATAATTCGGGTTTGCCTCACCCTCATTCAGGCTGATGCGATAAAAATCAGCCTTGCTCTGTTTACTGAGTCGATAATGTGGTGTGATGGTTAACTTGTTACCCAGTTCCAGGTTGTATTTCACATCATAGGTATGTGCGACTATGCCCCAGTCATCCTGATAATATCGGTAATCTAAATGCAGAGAGTCATCCCCAATGGCGGTGACCAGACTGCCTTTTAAGGTTTGTTTTAAACGGGATTCTGGTCGATTCTCCCATACGTAATCTACCGCTAAGCCACTGCTGTCGATGACCGATATGATTTTATAAGGATCGGTTTGATAACCCTGTACAGAAGTGATGCCATAGTTCAGGTTAAGCAACGTATATTTATTCAGTACATGCGAGATGCCAAGCATGCCTTCAAAAGTGGTTTTGATCTTGCCGGGAAATAGATTGAACTCTTCTTCACCGCCACCAGAAGCAGAGGTTGTAGTTTGAACTGTCGTTGTGTCTGGGGATACGGCAAATATCGATGCATAAGGATCGTTGAATCCACTTTTGGGGTTGACGGCGTCATAACTCAATGCGCCTCCAATCGATAAGGTGGTGAGTTTATTGTTTGTATCCTGAAAGTAGCTGTAGTTAGCACCGGCAGAGCGATAATCGCTTTCTGCTGAAAGGCTGATGCCAGCCTGATAACGTGATAAACGGTCTATCGGTGTCATCCAGCTGATATTCAGGGCAAGGCGGTCATCTTCAAACCTGGAGTCCAGAGGCGTTAATCCGGGGGGCGTCGTATAACTACCGAAGTTTTGTGATTGGCTAGATGCATTAGCGCCATTGGCTGATGATCCTGTCAGGCTATCAAGCACCACATCATATTTCACAAAGTCATCATCGGCTTTCTGAGTTGTGACTGATAGCACCGGTTCGAATACGGAAACACGGTCCTGATTCTGGCTGTCTTTTTCTGAATAACTGAGTACCGAAAAATCGTAAAAGGTATCAGCTGCCTGGGTTTGTCCTACAGATAACAAGGTGCATACTGCAAGGCCTAATTTATCTTTTAGTTGCATCCGCAGCCACCTCCACCAACACTACTACCACCGCTGGCGGATTCTTTACTGAAATAGATATGTTCGTCTAGTCCGGTTTGTACAGGATTAGGGTTTAGGGCCATATTTTCTCTTGCGAGGGTACCTCTTTGCCAGGGTTTAACATCTTCAGGCATAAAATGGCTACAGGCACTTAGCGTGACTATTATTGGGATGGATAAATAAAATTTCATAATTTTCCTTCTGGCAAAGTAATGAGGTGTTATCGCCCAATAACAATTCTCATGTTTTAAACTCGTTTTACGATGATAATCACACATATAAAGTATGTATTTATCGCTACGGCCAGATTCTTACAGCCAAACCGTTAATTTAGTGTTAATTCCAGACCGCTTTTGTTTATCTGATGGCCATTTGTAGAACCAGGTCACAAAGTAGAAATACGTTCTGGCAGCCGAAGGGCAGGGAAGGTTTTAAATCTGATATGAATTGATTTATCACAGAAAATGACATGATCCCTGAGAATTACAAACCTTGTTGTTGATTTTAAGATAAAATCCAGGCTCAAATTTTCCGGTGCATTACATGAAACTTAGAGAAATTGATAAATCACGCTATAGAAAACATCTCAAGGTGGTTTTTGCGGGTATTGTAGCTGTTATGGTCATAATTTCATTGGCCGCTTCGACGTTTTTGATTCAACTGTTCAGTTCCCCTGAAGCCTCACATTTTTATCATAATCTGGCAGGTGTAATAGTCGCTGGAGTGATTACTGTGCTGGGTTTAAAGCGTTTACGGACGCACCCTTTTATGGATGAGGTGGTGTATGTATGGGATCTTAAATACCAGCTAAATCGCATCTACCGTAAACAGCATAAAATCGAACCGCTGCTTGAAGAGAATAATGTTAACGCCATGATCATCATGAACTTTATGTATAAAGGTTCTCAACAGCTGTACAAGCTGGATGACAATACCATTACCATTGATGCCCTGATAGCAAAGTCTCTGGCGCTGGATACGCGTATAAATGAAGCGAACCTGACCATATCAACCGATGATTTTGATCAATCTATGCTGGCCGAATTTTAATCACCCGTGCCAGGGGTATCAGGCCCTAACAGATGTAGATTTTATCTATTAACCGATTTATGATTTTTAACCTGTTGATGGAGTCTGAATCAACACATAACTGTATTCTCAGGAGCTAAAATGGATAAAACTGCAAAACTGATACTTGATGGTGTTGAGTATGAATTCCCCGTGGTGACGGGTAGTGAGGGTGAAAAGGCTATAGATATCTCGACGCTACGCAGTCGTACTGGCCATATCACACTAGACCCGGGTTTTGGCAGTACCGGAAGCTGTCGTAGCAAGATCACCTATACCGATGGCGAAAAAGGGATTCTGCATTATCGGGGGATTCCTATCGAAGAATTTGAAGCCGCTCCTAACTATGCTCGTGTTGCCTGGTTGCTGATTTTTGGCAAGATGCCAGATCAGGAAAACTATCGTAGCTTTAGTCATATTCTGACCAATAACGCGAATATCGATGAAGATATGAAGCACCATTTCGAGGGTTTTCCACGTAGCGCACCTCCGATGGCGGTACTGTCGGCGATGATTTCTACACTCTCCTGTTTTTACCCTGAGTTCAATAGTCTGGATAATCGCCAGGAATTTCAACAGGCAGCTGCACGCTTGATCAGCAAGATTCGTACGCTGGCCGCCTATACCTACCGTAGATCTATGGGGCTGCCATATATCTATCCCGATCCTAATCTACCCTATGTTTCTAATTTTCTGCATATGATGTTTTCGCAACCTTATCAGCCATATGTTGCAAACCCAGCGGTAATAGAAGCACTCAATCTGATTTTGATTCTACACGCCGATCATGAACAGAATTGCAGTACTTCAACGGTGCGTATGGTTGGTTCCAGCCAGGCCAATTTATATGTGTCCTGCGCAGCAGGTGTGAATGCCTTATGGGGGCCGCTGCATGGCGGGGCAAATGTTAAGGTCATTGAAATGCTGGAAGCCATTCATCAGAATGATTTAACACCCGAGCAATACGTGGCGCAGGCCAAGGATAAAAATAATTCAACTCGCCTGATGGGCTTTGGTCATCGGGTGTATAAAAGCTTTGATCCTCGAGCAAAATTACTCAAGAAGGTGAGCGAGCGCTTCCTGCGTGAGTTGGGTATTAATAACGACCCATT
This sequence comes from Gammaproteobacteria bacterium, assembly GCA_050295575.1. Taxonomy (GTDB): domain Bacteria; phylum Pseudomonadota; class Gammaproteobacteria; genus JACNJF01. Next base: position 21,891 of record JBNKPX010000016.1, read on the forward strand.
ACTGGAGATAGCCCAGCGTCTGGAACAGATTGCCCTGAATGATGAGTATTTTATCGAACGTAATCTATATCCCAATGTTGATTTTTATAGCGGTATAATTCTGCGCGCCATAGGTATACCCACCAATATGTTCACTGTATTGTTTGCCATAGGACGACTACCGGGCTGGATTGCGCACTGGTATGAACAGAATGGAGATGCTGATGCGCGTATTGCACGCCCGCGTCAGGTTTATACGGGCACACCATTGATGCGTTGAGCTTAATCGCATTAGATATAACCAACCAAAAATCGCTTCTATGAGAAATTTATTCAGAAGAGAGAGGCTGTTGTCGAGGGAGACACTCCAAAAAAGCGTTTATATTCGCGACTAAATTGTGCAGAGCTATTGTAGCCAACCATAAAACCTGCCTCACTCACGTTTTTGCCCTGCATAATATAGCTTTGCGCTTTATTCAGTTTGATAGACTTGGCAAATTGCAACGGAGATAAATGCATAACCTGTTTAAATTTTTTGTGGAAGCCAGAGCTGCTCATATTAACGAAATCAGCCAGATCATCGACAGATATGCTTTTATCAAAATTCTGGTGTATATACTCGACCGTTCTTAAAATCTCATTAATTTGACCGCGTTGTTGAAGGTGATATTTCAACATTCCGCCCTGTTCATCACTTAAGATACGGAAATAGATTTCATCAATAATGGACTCTCCTAAAATGCTCGCCTCATTTGGATCATCCAGTGTTTTTAACAGGCGAATCATCACATCCAGTAAACGCGGTTTTAGAGGGGCAGAAAAAATTCCTGAAACGTTACTGGGGATATCCTGTTTAATAAATTCAGAGGCTGCCTGTTTCATTTTTAAAATCATTTGTGAAATGCGGTTGAGGTCTATCTGAATTATTGCTACCAATAAAGGCTCTTCAGGACTTGCTTCAATCAACTCACACTCAAGAGGCATAGGTGCAAACAACACCATGATATTACCGGGATTGTAGTCATAGCGCTTACCATCCAGATAAATATTTTTCTTACCCTGTGCACCTATAAAAATACAGGGTTCATAAACCTGTGGCACCAGCTCATAGGGTTCTGTCATTTTCCAGGTCTTCAAATTTGGGACCAGAGTAAGATTGCCGCCTTCTTCAGGTGAATTTTTTTCCAGTAAATGCTTAAACTCCAACATTCCGGAGGGTTTGATCGCCATGATCTTTTCCTGTTATATGTCTTATTTAATCCCGGAATCATAGCATTACGAATGATGATTTATCTATCAATTTAGAGTTTTGTGCAAGTAATTTAGTGTTTTGTGTGTTCATTAATAAAGTTCATTATGGAATGATTCATATCATAGATTTGAATATTTTCCCCAGGAGATCTCTTAGCATGACCAGTACAATCAAAACGCTTCATTTAGATAACGTAATTGAAAATCACTCTCAGGATATGACAAACAAGATTACCGCTATCACAGGGACAACCAGTGGAACAGGTTTTGTGTGTGCCAGAGAGATCGCAAAACTAGGCGCAACGGTGTTGCTTTTAAATCGTGAAAGTGAGCGTTCTGTAGCCGCGCTTAAACTCTTGAAGGATGAAGTTCCTCAGGGAAAGTTCATCGCCATTAACTGTGATCTACAGGATTTTTCGAGCGTTCAGAATGCTATCGTAGAAATAACATCAAGCTACAATACCCTGGACGTATTGTGTAATAACGCTGGTGTGATGGCATTAGAAGATCTGGCAACGAAAGATGGCTACGATATTCAAATGCAAACGAATTGTATTTCGCACTTTCTGTTAACAAAAGAATTGTTTCCGCTGTTAAAAAACAGTCGAGAGTCTCGTGTAGTCAATCACTCATCTATGGCACGATTAGGAGAGCCACTAGAGATGAAGTACTTCGGGAAAAATGGTGGCCATTTGGGAGGAGATGGTACAGAAGAAGAAAACACCAGTTTTTCAGGTCCTCGCTGGGAACGCTACCACCAGACTAAACTCGCCAATTGTGCGTTTACCTATGGGTTAAAGCAGAAATTAGAGGAGCATGATATAGTTCATATCAAAGTGCTTTTAGCCCATCCAGGTCTTGCATTGACCAACTTACGATTTACCACCGCCAACACGGGAGGAATGGACGTCAATAGCCCTGTAATGGAAAATGCACAAACCGCTGAAGACGGAGCATTAGGTATTATCCGTGCGTGTATGGATAAAAACGCAAAATCAGGGGATTTCTACGGCCCGACCCTATGGGCTGGTTTTCCTGAACTATTGCCACCCGAAAATGAATTACTCGACCCTCATAACATTCAAACAAACTGGGAAGGATGCGAAACTGCAGTTGGTGAATTTGTTTTTTAGAAAACACAAAATGATTACAGGCAGGTTTATGAAGAGTGAGAAAAACGAAAATCACACTTTTCGTTTTTCATTTTCGTGTTCTGATAATTCATGGATGAATTATTCAGGGCTTCCCTAGCTGCTATAGAGGGTGCCGACCCTTTGCAGCCATTTGTGTACGCGCTAGAGAATAACTAAACTTAAAGAAAGAAGATCCAGGGTTAGAGGACTGCGCCATTATCTTGTTATATAAAAGCAAAGTCCTGAATGTTTGTTTCATACGCCTTTGCTTTACTTGTTCCGTCGTAAATATCTAGTTGACGTGCGAGTTACTTCATTTTAAACAGCTGGGGTGAGGGCCTGGATGCCCAGAGCTACAAAGCTGCTCCGAACAAGTATTTATGTATTCCGGGCTTCCTTCCCTGCACCCTTCGGGTCGCAGTATGTGCGTTCAAAAATGCTCCTTACATTTTTGTCTACAAAAGCACGGCCAAATTGATGCCGAAATCCTCCGGCTTGCCTTATGACCGGACGCGCTAACACAAGTGAATCAAGCCGACCAATTTTTCCGCTGCCGCACCAAATTGTCGGCTTATTCAACACGATTCGGGGTCACAATTTACTCTAATACTAGAGTATTCTGTAATCTGCCCCCGTATTTTTCTAAAAAGTGGATGTCGCCAAAAAAAGATTTCTACCATGGCCCGTATTAATGGCTTCAATAAGAGATTTATTAATTATTTTAACTAAATCAGTCTTATTTGAGACCGTGACCGATATATAAAGGCACCAGTTGATTTTCAAGTGTTTGCCTGGGTATTAGCCTCGTTTTTTAACGAATGACTGGATGAATTTCCAGGACAGTATCTGAGGTTCAGTTTATGCGGAAGGCAGTTATCAAGCCAGCCTAAATCAAGCAGTTCAGGATTATCTTGTAAGGCATTCTGAGCATTGATTTGAGCCGAGCTGTTCGATTCTCCTCCGCGCTTTAAAAAAATCCAGTAGTAAGGAGATATTCATGATTGGACGTATTAGTCGAAATATAAAGCTGAAAACAGTCATTAGGAGCAGTTTTCTTATTCTTTCCAGCGTGGTCGCAATGCAGTCCGTTGACGCGGCAAACTGCGACTTAAACTCGCATTCTGATTAACTAAGAGATAGAACCATGTCGTACATCAAACATACCTGTCTATTCGCTCTGTGCCTGGTCCTTCTGTCCGCTTGCGGCGGCGGAAGTGATAAATCTGGTAACAGTCAAAAGATCGGAGAGCTGACACTGAAAGCCTGGGTCGGCGAATCGAATACCCCTGTGGAAGCAATCACCAGCGCCGATGGACTTGAGTTTTATCGAACCACAGACGCCAACTGCAATCTGTCAAACTACGCGAGTTGCAGCAATGGCCAGATGGATATCCTCAACGGCGTCGAGCTGACCGACACCTCCTTCCTGCTCGACCAGCCCGCGTACTACACCCTGAAGGTGCGTGGCGATCAAGTGTCGTTTCCGGTCAGTGCACGACATTTTGAACCCCGGGCCGATCATGAGGTCATTGCCTTCAAGGGCAAGTTATGGGTATTCGGGGGCTTAGACGGTAGCGGCCGCAACATGGAAATCTGGTCGTCGCTCGACGGTCACAGCTGGGTGCTGGAAAACCCCTATGGCTCTTTCGAGCGGCGCCAGAACCAAAAAGTCGTCGAATACAAGGGCAAGCTGTGGATGTTCGGCGGTGCATTGGGTACGGGTTTCTCTTCAACGATTTATTCGTCCAAAGACGGTATCAACTGGGATTACGAAGGGTTTAATAGCATCGTGGCGAGAGTCGGTCACGAGGTGGTCGTCTATCAGGACAAGCTTTGGTTGATTGGTGGGCATACCCGGTGGGTGTGGAGAGGCGCACCCGATCTTAATTTTTACAATAACGATGTCTGGACGTCGGTGGATGGCGTTACCTGGGATAGAGTCGAGGTTTCCCAACCGTTCACTGCTCGAAGCCAGTTCGGCCTCGCCGTGTTCAACGACAAAATGTGGATTGTAGGCGGTTTGACCAAAGAGGGTGAAGTCATCGCTGAACTCGCCGACGTCTGGTCTTCCTCTGATGGCGCGAACTGGACCCAATCCCCCGCGACAGGATTCGATGGGCGGATGGAACACCAACTGACGGTTTTCGACGGCAAACTCTGGATGACTGGTGGGCGTAGCTTTGAATCCAGTTCCAGTGTCAGTGCGCCGCTCTATTTCTCGGCCGATGGCGAAAGCTGGACCCAGGTCGGCGCCTCCAGTGCGAGCAAACGCTATGCCCATGAGATGGTAGCCTGGAATAACGAGCTGTGGATAATCGGCGGTTACGCTACCGTTGACCTTAATGACGATGTCACCGAACTCCTTGATGATGTCTGGCACTCGACAAACGGTAGCGATTGGGCGCGGTCGGATTCCAGCACCGCAGTGATCGAGCCGCTGAACGAGCATCAAATGGTCGAGTTCAACGGAAAACTGTGGATCATCGGCGAGGGAAGCGATTTAGGCGACAGGGCTTCAGGCGTCTGGTCTTCGCAAGATGGACTTGAATGGACCGCCGCCGAATCCGATACCAATTTCTCCGAGCTTCATGGTCATCAGGTGGTTACCTTCAACGACAAGCTTTGGGTGATCGCTGGTGAGGATAGCGAGTACCGAAGCACGGTCTGGTCGTCGTCTGACGGTATTGCCTGGACGCAGGAGGCAGCCAGTCCCGGTTTCCCCGCTCGCAAAGACCATCAGGTCACGGTATTCCAGGGCGCGCTCTGGTTGACGGGTGGCCAAAAAGACTTTACCTCCTTTGACGATATCTGGACATCCACGGATGGCGTTACCTGGTCCGAAGTCACCACCGGAACACACTTTGGCGGGCGTTATCTCCATCAGGTGTTTGCGGACGGCAGCAAACTATGGGTGATGGGCGGCGCATCGGACGAAGGGTTGTGGGATGACGTCTGGTTTTCCGAAGATGGTATGGACTGGACTAAATTGGGAGGTGGCTGGCCTCAGTTTAGACGCAAGGGACACCAGATGGTGGTTTTCGGCGACAAGGTTTGGTTGGTGGGCGGCTACGACGAGTTCGGCAATTACCTTAATGATGTGTGGTCGGTCTCGCCTGGCTCGGATTGGATCAAGGTTACCAATACCGCACCCTTCCGCGGCCGTCTAGGCCATCAACTGGTCGCGTTCGGCGATCACCTGATACTCAGCGGCGGTCGCACGGCCAGTCAACGTGGTCTGAGCGACGTCTGGCGAACATCCGATGGTTTGGATTGGCAAAGAGCTTATGTCCAAACGGTGAATGCGAACTGATGTGGAAAGTAACTAGTTTTGAGGATTTTTTAATGATTAGAGAAATAACTATGCCTTTTGCCGGATTGCGTCGTTCCTTTGTCGTCCTGTTGCCATGGGTTTTGGCAGCTGTGCTGCTTAGTGGCTGTGGCGGTTCCGATGGCGGGACCAATGGGAATACAGGTACTTCGCAGGACACCCCGACGGTACCCGACACGACCAACAATTCAGATCCCGAGGTCGCCAAAAGAGAGTTCATTCATCCCGGTGTAATAACTTCCCAGGCCGACCTGGACCGGATGCGAACCAAAGTGGCCCAGAAAGAAGAACCCTGGTATACCGCCTGGGAGAAGATGTCCGGCGACAGCTTTACCAATCTGGGACGTTGGCCGCGCCCATTGGAAACGCTGGACCGGGGGGGCGCCCAGTCAAACTATTCACGCATCTATGGTGAAATATGGGCTACCCATCAATCGGCACTTGCGTGGTATATCACTGGTGACGACGCCTACGCCGAACAGGCGATTCGCTACCTGAACATCTGGTCGTCGGTCATGACAGGTGTGGGGGGCAATACCAATGTTAGCCTGTTGGCTCTGTATTCCTACCAACTGGCCGAATCTGCCGAGATTATGCGCAGCTATGAGGGCTGGGCCCCAGAAGACCAGCAGCGCGTTAAAGACTGGTTTGTCAATGTGTGGTATCCCATTAATGACTATTTCCTCAGTAGAGGCGGTAGATGCGTCTCCCATTATTGGGCCAATTGGGGCCTGGCCAATGTTGCTTCGGCCATGGCGATTGGTATCTTCACGGATAATGAAAAAATTTATCACAAAGGTCTGGATATCTTATACAACGGCTTAGGCGCCGAGGCATTGGACCAATTGTTGTACCGCCGGCACCCCGGCAATATGGGGCAGTATCAGGAAAGCGGGCGTGACCAGGGACATGCGTCGTTGGGTTACGCCCTGTATGGTGCGATCGCCAAGATGGCGTTGAACCAGGGCGATGATATTTTCGCTTACAACAACTACGAACTGCTGGCGACGACTGAGTACATCGCCAAATACAATTCGATGGAAGAGGTGCCCTATGCCACTTACGACAATTGCGATAACGTCAATCAGACGGTAATTGCCGAAGGTGCGCGGGGCATTTATCGAAACGGTTGGAACCTGCTCGTCAACCAGTACGAGAACCGCCTGGGCATCGCCGCGCCCTGGACAAGGAAAAAGGCTGACGAAATCTTCCCCGAATATCGCGGTGGGGCGGATGAGCTGGCCTGGGGCGGTCTGACAGAAACGCTGGAGCCCTTTCCAGTGGGCGGCGCACCGCGAGGTCTAACCCCAACCATCCGTAACGGTGAGATTTCATTGACCTGGTGGGGAGCGACCGGCTCGGAAAGTTACAAGCTGAAACGAGCCGACTCGGTGCAAGGCCCCTATAGCGAGATCGCTACTCGAGGTGCCGAAGAGCTACTGACCTACACCGACCTCGATGTACAGGATGGGAAACAATATTTCTATCAGGTCACGGCTATCTCACCCAAAGGTGAAAGTGAGCCTTCAAATACGGTCGCCGTCACAGCGGGACATGATCTGCGCTACCGCCTGACCTTCGATGATCTGGATGAAGGTGTTACGGACGGTGTTTTTGGTAAGGCTCTGGTGCTGGATGGTGTCAAAGATTACTACACCATCGACAAACCAGATTTGGTCTCCGGTCTGGGTGATTTTACCCTGGCGGGCTGGGTAAAAGCGGATACGGACAGAGGCTGGCAACGGATGATCGACATCGGCGCGGATGACCAGCGATTCATGACACTGATCCCTTTTGGTGTGGATAGACAGGCCTGTTTTATCATCGCCAAGGTCGGCACCTTCGGGACCTACTATGTAGAGAAGGCCACTCAATTGTGTGGCGGCCATCCGGTTGTCGGAGAATGGACGCACCTGGCGATTACCCTGAAGGGGAAAACGGCCGTGTTGTACGTCAATGGCGTGGAGGTCGCGCGTGAGGAGGCCACGAGGTTCATTCCTGACCAACTGGGCATACTCGATCAAATCTGGGTAGGGCGCTCTCAGTATGGCAATGATCCGTTGCTGGCTGGTCAAGTGGATGATATTCGGTTGTACAGTGGTGCGCTTACCGCAGATGAGGTGAAGACTTTGCATCTGGCTGGAACTCTGTAATCTAGGCCTTCCCGCAAGCGGGAAGGCAAGCGATCGGATTACCTGTTGCGCAACAGCGACAGGTAATCCGTGATTCCCCCCCGGGAGGTGCTGGAATGGGCGATTCTAAGCTGCTCTGATCACCAGTAGACTGGCAAAACTGCGTAGTCTGATAATCTCCTGCAATGAAAATCCTTCACTTTCAAATAATGTACGCCACTCTGCTTCGCTGCGTTCACGGCCACTTGTACCAATAAGCATCTGCATGTCAAAGCTGGCTATTGTTGGGTCTATATGCTGGGCTTCGGCAACGCAGTCGATAATGGCAATGGTAGGGCGCTGCGTACCGCAGGCGCTACGCAGCCTGTTTAAGATTGTGCCAGACTGTGTGTCGCTCATACCGTGGAAGATAGCGCTAAAAAGATAGATATCGCGTTCGGAGATTGCTACTGGAAGCGCTTCCAGCATATCACCGCCCGTGAAGGTGACGCGTGCCAGCAATTCGGCATCAATCTTATCTCGCCAGTAGTCTGCTGCCTGTTCAATTACCTGTGGGCGGTCGAAGACCTGTGCCGTTAATGTTGGATACCGCTTGAGTATGGCGAGAGTCTTGCTGCCGTTGGAGCCACCCACGTCGATAATGCGCTCGAAGCGCCCCCAGTCGAAGTCATCTAGATAATCGACGCCGGTCAGGGCTTCTACTGATTCCATTGCGCCAGTGAAGAGCCTGTCATATTCAGGATGATGATTGAGGTAATCAAACAGCTCTTCGCCGTGAGTCTGTACAAAGGGGACTTCGCCATTGTGCAGAGCCGGGCCGAGTGCTTCAAACCATGGGCGACTCATCTCGGGTGAGTTGTGCAGTAGCACCATGTCACGCACGCTTTGTGGTGAATTGCTGCGTAGGCAGTGGGAGAGTTTGTTATTGCGAAAGCGTCGCTCGCCGCATTCTTCGAACACGCCAATGGAGGCTAGCATACGCAGCAGTCGATAGAGGTAGTCGGCGTGTAGCTTCAGCTCATCGGCGATGACGTCATTGCTCATTTCGCCATCGCCTATGCTATCGGCAATTCCCAGATCCGTTGCCACATACAGGGCTCGTGATTGCCAGTAGGCGCTACCTATCTGGATCAGGCGAAACGGCGCAGGCACCAGTTTGTTGGGTATAGAGGCCAGCGCGTTGGCAAAGCGCAGGGCACGCTGGAACAGTCTGACCTTAAAGCGATTGCGTTGCAAAGTGCTCATCTTAATCCTCCTTTGCTGTTAACAAGCCGGCACTAAATAGCTGCCCATTGAGGCTGGCAAGTTGTTCGAGAAATGCTTCATCCATTTCGCGTTCCATCTGCTCTTCGAATACGGGTTTGATCAACATCGGCATCATGGCAAGGCTGACGAAGGCAATGCGTACCGCGTCGGCATCGATCTCGGGATCGACCATACCCAGCTGCTTGAATTGCTCGATCCTCTCCTTGCTTCGTTGCCGACCCCGTTCCAGCAGCTGATGGATAAAGCGTTTGCCCGGTCCCTGGTTTAGCGCGAGTACCTTAAGCACCAACGCAGGGAAGCGCGGATTTTCACGCATGGTGTGATAGTAGATTCGGAAGTAATCGGCAAAGCCTTCGGTAGAAGAGAGCAGGGCAGTTTCAAGTATATCGAGCAGTGGCTGCAGGGTGGCGCGTATCATTTCTTCGTAGAGTCCCTCCTTATTGCCGAAATAATAGCGAATCATTGATACATTGGTATCGGCGGCTGCAGCGATCTGCCGGGTAGTGACATGATGATAATCATCATCGAGAAAGCAGTGCATGGCGGCGTCGATCAGCCTTTGTTGTACTCCTTTGTCGTCGTTTGTATTCATACGATAAGGTTAACAGTCACTCTGAGCCTATTGTAGCGATTTCGTTAATCAAATTTCCGGGTTTGATTAACGCTGTAGCCAGGATGTTCTAGGGCCTGTTAAGTCGACAATACAGCAAATTTAAATATCAAATAGCCAGATCAAGTTGCTGGATACTGCCGGCCTCCCCCGATTCCTGTAGATACAGACCACTACTTTTTAATACTCCGCTTAAATGATTATCCTGTCTGTCTCGCAGCTGGAAGGGAGTGGCTACCTTGTTCAGGTATATCGCGCCTACACCCTTATCATTCAGGCTAATAAGCTGTTGCTGTCCATCGCTGCCGACTCGGAATAATCGCAACTGTGAAAATACCGGGTCAGCTTCATCAATCCATTGATTGCCATCGCTATCGTACTGACTTAGGTCATTAAATCCATCACCACTGTGCACACCGAATAACTCTGAGCCATCATTGATCTTGCCATCGTTGTTTTTATCAAGAGCAAGAAATGCAGTATCGGACTGGAACAGTGGAATTTGATCAATAGCCCCATCGACATCCAGGTCAAAGTCAAAGGTATCAGAAGCCAGCTGAAGCGAGTTACCGGAAAAGTTGAGCACCAGAGGGTCTTTTAATGCCTGTCCCGCGCGTAGTGAAAAGCTCTGATTGATCTCCAGTTCACGCGCATAGTTGATATTCAAATCTACTTCTATCTGGCGTCCATCGCTGGTGTTGATTAGCGCACTGGCAGTAAAGCTAAGTGTTTCTGACTCGTGTACAGTCGATGAGTAATCCAGACTCATGCCAAAGTCTGGCGGGTTTGTTTGCGCTGATTGTTCCTTAACCTGTACCTCTGAATTGCCTTCAAAGCTGGTATCAGGAATATAAAAATTGAGCCTCCTTCCAGTCAGCCGCTCGATTAAGCGTTTCAGCAGGGATATTTCTAATTCCAGATTCTTACGCAGCGACTCTATCTTTTGAGTATCCTGTGCTGGCTCGGAACTGATCGATCGGTTGGAAAGTTCAACCTCTGATCTATTGCTGGATGAATTGTTCGTATTCCAGAATTGAAAATCAAACGATTCCTGTTGAGTAGACACAGACTGATGCTGCGTATTTAACTGCACCTGGGCATTGTTAATAATCATGATTGTCTCCAATCAAGGGATAATATTTATCCAGAGCTACTTCGTGTGACTCTGTTTAATACGGGCTAATCTATTTATCGGCATTACAGCTGGAAACTTTAACTGTGGTTTATTCAGTGGAGTAATTCTGAGGATGAAGTTATTGCCATAGCCGATGATCCATTAACCTCAATCATCTCTGGTAATGCAAAAAGCATGACCCGGCTTCTCTTTGTCTTAGGGCCTGTTAACAGGCCCAGGTTTATCTATTGATTACATGCTGTAACCGCTTCCTCTAACCACAGGGTCATATCCTCATGATTAAGAGGTTTGGAAAAGTAGAATCCCTGGCCCGTCGCGCAATTCATCTTGCGTAGTGCCTTGAGTTGCTGTTCGTTTTCTATACCTTCAGCGACTACCGATAAACCGAGGTTTTCAGTCATGGCTAGAATAGTCTGTGTGATGGCTTTATCGTCAGGGTTAGATCCTACTTCGTCGATAAAACTACGGTCGATTTTAAGTTCATCGATGGGATATTGTCGTAGCGAGTTGAGCGAGGAATAGCCGGTTCCGAAGTCATCGATGCTTAGCTTGACGCCCAATGCCTTCAGGTCACGTAATAAACGCTGGCTGTGATGACCTTCCAGCATGAGTACTGTCTCGGTAACTTCCAGTGTGAGCAGGGTGCCATCAAGGTGGTAGTGGGATAGTAGTCGCTCGATAGAGGAAGGCAGGCTAGAACGACGGAACTGTTCAGCAGAAACATTGATGGATAGTTGTGGAACCTGATAGCCCTGAGTAATCCAGCTTGCTAGCTGATGACAGGCGGCATCCGCGACCCATTCGCCAAGATGGTGTATGACACCCGATTGTTCTGCCATAGGAATAAACTTATCCGGTGGTACCCGTCCTTTCTCGGGGTGCTGCCAGCGCACTAGAGCCTCTATACCCACCAGCTTGTTAGTTTCAAGTTCGATCTGAGGCTGGTAGACAAGAAATAGTTCGCCTTCATCAATAGCACGTCTCAGGCCATTACCCAGGATTAGCTTTTCATCCGCTGCCAGTTTCAGGTCGTTGGTAAAGAATTGATGATTACGTTTCCCATTCTCCTTGGCCTTGTACATCGCGCTGTCAGCATTTTTCAGTAATGTTTCTTCATCTTCACCATCATCAGGGAATACCGATATACCTATGCTGGCACTGACATACACCGGGTGGTCGAATACACTGATGGAGCGTCCCAGTGCTTCAGCAATGCGTAGCGCTGTGATGTCTGCTTCACCCACACTGGTATCTTCGATGAGGAGAGCGAATTCATCACCCCCAAAGCGAGCTACGGTATCCGCTGCGCGCAGGCATTGGCGTAATAGCTGTGCGGTTTTCTGTAATAGTTCATCGCCAGCAGCATGGCCGAGAGAGTCGTTCACTACCTTAAAGTTATCAAGGTCTACGAAGAACACTGCGAATATGCCATTATTACGGTTGTTGCGCACAATTGCCTGGCGGATGCGATCGATAAACAATGCTCGATTAGGCAGTGAGGTTAGCTCGTCATGAGTAGCGAGGAATTCCACTCTACGCTGTGACTCTTTAACAACGGTAATATCACTGAAGATGCCAACGTAGTTGGTGACTTTACCTTCTGAATCATGCACCGTGTTGATGGTTAGCCATTCGGGGAAGATATCGCCAGATTTACGCTTATTCCAGATCTCACCTTGCCACCAGCCGTGCTTCTTCAATGATTCCCACATTTCCAGATAGAAGTCATCTTTGTGACGACCCGAGGAAAGTATGGCCGGTTTCTGGCCGATAACTTCATCAGCGACAAAGCCGGTGACCTGGGTAAAGGCATCATTCACGGTCAAGATATTTTGCTTAGCATCGGTCACAACAATTCCTTCTCCGGCGCGGTCGAATACTCTGGCGGCCAGGCGTAACTGTTCTTCTGCATGCTTTCGGTCAGTAATATCGCTCGACTGGGTACAGATGCCCTGAATAACATTGTCTACGCTAAATAGCGGGAAGCGAATCGACAGTAGGTGACGGTCACCATCAATATTGTGCAGTGCTTCTTCCGTTTCTATGGCTTCCTCACGGCGGATAACTTCCAGTTCGCGAGCACGGGTAGAATCACCGACCTTGCTGCCGAATATCTGAGCATCGGTTTTGCCGGTAACCTCTTCAGCATTCAGATTGAATACCTTTTCGAAGCGCCGATTGACGAATTCGTAACGTCCTGCCAGGTCTTTCAGGGTGACGATGGAGGTAGAGTTATCCATGATGGCCATCAGGCGCTCACGGCTTTCGCGTATGGCGCGATCCTGAGCGAGCTTTTCGGTGTAATCCACTAGTGATATAATGGTGCCAAAGTGATTGGGTCGGGTAGTCTCGTATGGAGAGATATGGAGTAGATAGTGACGTTCGTTGGAGTATATCGACTCCTCGGTCATCTCATTCTTTTCAACAGCCTTTTTTACAAAAGAGGAGAAGTCATGCATGCCCGGCGGTAAGCGCATAGTAGCTAATGTCTGGCCGATAGATTTGTCTGTCAGCATGAAAAGAGTAGCCGCAGGGCTGTTAAAGCGGGCTATCTGCATGTCTTCGTTACAAACCAGAATCGGGAACCCCACACTGTTCTGAGTTTTTTCCAGCTCATTCAATGCTTCAGCCAGCTCGACGGAGCGAATCTGTAATTCTTCGTTGACGGTAGTCAATTCTTCGTTGGTTGATTGCAGCTCTTCGTTTGCGGCCTCCAGTTCTTCATTGGATGACTGTAATTCTTCGTTGGCAGCCTGTACCTCTTCGTTGAGTGCCTGCATCTCTTCGTTGGAGGTTTCCAGTTCTTCGATAACTGTTTGCAGACGCTCTCGAGTGGAAATTAATTCTTCTTCCAGTGCCTTTACATCCAGAGTCTCATCCAGGGTCTGTATATGCTCGGGTGACAAATCTTCTTTACTATTGGTAACAGGTTCAAACGCGATGAGAAAGTGAGCGCTGGAAACGCCCTGTTCCAGAGGGTGAACTGAAAGGCGGATATGCTGCTCGCCTTCGGTAGTTTTGATTTTATGCACCCGGCCTGAGGCGGAGAGCAATTTTTGCTCAACCTGATGGACCAGCAGGTTGAGGTCGGAATGGAATTCCCGGCGGATTAACTGTTGCAGGTTGGTACTGGGTTTACCTGCGGAGACTGTCAGAAATGGAGCGACTTCGCCATGCATATGCTGAATTTCGTAGGAAGCATTGATCAAAATGGTAGCTGGGATATAGATATCCATCGCTGCATCAAGTAATCGCTGCTGAGTATTCTGTTGGGTCTGCCCTCGGCGTTGATGGGTGTCTGGTAGTCGAAATGTTGGCGGAGGTATGAGTCGAGATTCGCCAGCACGGCGGCGATAGATTCGACAGCTCTTGTCGACTACTTCAAACAGGCTTTCCTGATGGAATATGCCCTCTGACTTACCTAGAAACAGGTAACCGCCCGGATACAGGCCATAGTGGAAGGTAGCCAGAACCTTGGCCTGTAATTCATTCTGTAAATAAATCAGCACATTGCGGCAGGTGACCAGATCAAGACGCAAAAACGGCGGATCCTGAACCAGATCCTGACGGGCGACCACGACCATGTCTCGCAACACGCGAGAAACCTCGTAGCGGTCTCCCGTGCTGATGAAATATCGACTGACCAGTTCAGGGTCCATCTCGGTAAATGCGGTTTCAGGGTAAGCACCGCGACGGGCGATGGCCAGAGCAGATAGATCCAGATCGGTTGAGAAGATTTGAATACGGTACTGAGTGACTTCTTTGCCGAGCAGCTCAGCCAGCAGGATAGCGATACTATAGGCTTCTTCGCCGGTAGCGCAGCCTGCGACCCAGATGCGAATTTCGTCGCCCTGCTGCTTACCCTTGAGCATGGATTTAAGTGACTTATTTAAAAGTTTAAAGGCATCCGGATCACGGAAAAAGGCGGTCACTGAAATCAGGATATCCTTACACAGATTATCGAGTTCATCAGGTTGAGTTTCTACCAGAGCCAGGTAATCATCGGCGCTTGAAATATGATGAGCAGCCATGCGCCTTTCAATACGGCGCCACAGGGTTCCTTCCTTGTATCCTCCAAAGTCTATGTGAGTCTGTTGCTTAACACGCATCAGGATTTTTTTCAGTGTGGTCGCCGCTGTCGGTGGTTTGTTGACTACGGTGACCATGCCGTGAGAGCGCACGATCTGTGCTATCTCATGCGCTATTGCTTCGGCCGGGAGCACCCAGTCGACACAACCGGTATCTATAGCTGCCTGGGGCATGCCACTATATTTTGCAGCCTGTGGATCCTGCGCAAAGGTAAATCCACCAACCGCCTTAATCTCGCGTAATCCCACGGCACCGTCGGTGCCCGTTCCCGAAAGGATGACACCGATCGCATCCTCGCCTAGCTCCTCAGCCATGGAGGAAAAGAAAGCGTTAACCGATGGGCGAGGCATAGCCTTGAGCGGGGCATCCTGTAATACAAGATGGCCTTTACGCAAAACCACATTGGTGCCGGGTGGTGTCACGTAGATGGTATCGGGTTCGGGGATGGTATCGTGAGCGACCTCCTGCACTGACATGGCGGTTTCACGGCTGAGCAACTGTACCATCATACTGCGATGGGTTGGGGACAGGTGCTGGGTAAGCACGTAAGCGACACCGAGATCAGTGGGTAAGGCGGTGACCAGGTTGGATAGCGCTTCCAGACCGCCAGCCGAGGAGCCTATGCCTACCAGAAAAGGGCGTTCTACGGGGTTAGTTGTTGATTTTGCCTTACGTTTACTAGCAGCTGATTTAACCTTGCCCCGGGTCTTTGCAGTAGTTTTGCGTAAGTTTGATTTTTTGGTTGATTGAGCCGCTGTAGCGGCCTTCTCCTTAGTATCTTCAGTCATCCGGTTATTCTTATAGTCAGGTTTTAGTTATATTCTTATACCTAATGAGTATCTTTTATATCATAGATTTTGGATTTATATAAGTGAGGGGAGATAACCGCCTGGAGCAAAGGTGGGATAAAAAAATTCCTGCAGAAAAGAAATAATCCATTCGGTGCCGATTTTTTTCGACAATTCCAAAAGGTCTTGATGCTGTATGTATCAGAGGTAGCGCCTGATATAAAAATAATCTTATGAAACGGCAGGCATAGTGGCCTTCAATAGTCGTCAAAAAACTTCATGAAGGTCGGTTATGACAAGTGCCAGCTATTTATGAGGGATTTTCGATCTATTTCACCGTTAAATTCTAAACCCTGGTCTAATATCTTAGTATTAACCTGTTTTTGTATAGGACTATATGAAATAGGCGCTATCATGGTTCCGAGACTGCTTCAGAGTAATATACTTATTCAATATGCGGATCTGCTTTATCGCATTCTTAGCGTAAAACTGAGCGAGATGCTGCCTCGTGATGCCTTAGAGACCTTGCGTAGAAAACGTTTTGAGACATTGCTTTATCATGTTTTCAGGCATTCTGAGTTTTACAATGCACTTTACCGTTCCAAAGGGATCACTCCTGAAGATATTCCAGACCTGAAACTGGTAGATCTTCCTCTGATCGATAAAAATATCATGATGCAGGAATATGACCGCTTTGTATGTGACAAAGCACTTAGTCAGCACCATCTTGAAGCCTTTATCTCTAATCCCGATAATCGAGGAAAAAAGTATCAGGGACGTTTTCAGGTCATCCATACATCAGGCTCAACGGGGCATATAGGACTTTTTGCTTATGATATGCGTTCCTGGAACATTACCAAGGCGATGGCAATCACCCGTGTTTCCAAAGCAAGGCTCAATCCCTTACACAAGATCAAACTTGCTTTTATCGGAGCGACCGATGGTCACTATGCCGGTATTTCTCTGTCATCGGATGCCCCAAAACTCTTTTATGATTTTAGGCGCTATTCAGTCAATAGGCCTATGCATGAAATACTTGAAGAGATAGGCAGCTTTAAACCGATAGCGCTGTGTGGATATGCTTCGGGTATCTACCTTTTGGCCTGTGAACAGCTTCAGGACAAACTTGGCATCGCGCCTGAAACCGTTATCTGCTCTGCCGATCAGCTGACCGATAGCATGCGTTCAAACATCATCAAAGCCTTTGGGCTCGATCCTGTCAATTTCTATGCGGCCTCCGAATCCCTATGTCTGGCGGCAGAATGTGAACGTCACCAGGGGCTGCATCTTTTTGAAGACTGGCACTATTATGAAGTCGTCAACAGCAATAACAGGCCGGTAAACCCTGGTGATTCAGGCAGCCTGATTTTGACAACCTTACACAACTTTGCACAGCCCCTGATCCGCTATCAGATGCATGATGACATTGTTCTAGACACAGCCACTTGCGACTGTGGACGAAGCACTACACTGATCAAAAGAATTTCAGGACGTAGTGAAGACTTTTTATGGTTTGCATTGCCCGATGGGAACGAAGAGTTTCTGCACCCACTTCAGATCGTTGAATTTTTTGTTCCCGGACTGGAGAAATTTCAACTCGAACAGCCCCGAAAAAATCATCTACATATGCGGATGATTGTTAAGGGGGATGAGAGAATCGTACAGGAGAAAGCTTTACATCGTATGCAGGAAATTCTCTCAGATAAAGCACTGCAAAACGTGGTCACATTTTCTACTGAAATTGTTGAGCATATTAAGCAAGATGCCAAAACAGGGAAGTTCAAATTGATTGTGCCTTTTAAAAATGAGCCATAGTCAGTTTATTTAAATATATATAACCGCCTGCCGTAGAACATTAAAGACAAGGCTGCAGCCCGATAACCCTGATAGAATTTAGTGATTTCACAGGGTTTTATAATTGATAATCTATTAAGCTTCGAGCCCATCGTGTGCTTCGTGGTTTATCTTTTGGCTGTTGTGAAATGCTAATGCATGACCCAGGCTCTTGCAGTTAATGACTTGAAGAATCTCCAGAATTTTCTGTGCTTTGGTATAAACTTTCTTATCAACTGAATGCAAAGAATAAAATATGACTGATCCTACCAGAGTTGATAACGATAAAACGGTTGTCCGACAAGCAGATAAGGCTGATATGACAGCGAAGCATGAGATAACGGCCGAACAGCTCATCAAGGATAATCTGGGAAATCGCTTCAAGCTATATGGACGGATCGGTGTTGGTGGGATGGGGCAGGTGTTCAAGGCAAAGGATCTGGAACTCGACCGGATAGTCGCGATCAAGGCTATTCACCCCAGCCTGATCAAGGAGAAATGGATCTCGGAAAGGTTGCGTAACGAAGCGAAGATCGTTGCCAAACTGAAGCATTCCAACATCGTGCAGATTTACGACTTTATCGAGATTGCAGGTCATTACCTGATGGTGCTTGAATTTATTGAAGGGCACGATTTCAAGGTGATTACCGACCAGGGTCTGCTTAGCCGAGAGCAGATGCTTGAAAAATTCATCGATATCTGTGACGCCATACAATATGCTCATGTGCAGGGCATTATTCATAAGGACCTGAAACCACACAACATCATGATGACATCTGAAGGGCAGGTGAAAATCATGGACTTCGGTATATCGTCGATTATTCAAAGTAGTAACGAGTCGGAAAACTACAGCGATTCCAGCCAGGAAGGCAGTCCAATGTTTATGGCACCTGAGCTGTTCCAGAATATCAATGCGGGCATTACATCGGATATTTACGCACTGGGAATTACCCTGTTTTACACACAAACCTCCCAGTCTCCATTTTCTCCGAAATCACAGAAAGACCTGATCTCAAAAATCGTCAATAGCGGGATTCCTGCCCCATCAACCAGGCATCATAGAGTGAGCAAAGAGTTGGATGCGATCTGTTTGAAAGCCTGCGCGCTAAACCCTGCTGATCGTTACCAGAGTGCGCTGGAGATGGGACAGGATCTCAGGCGTTTCATTCATCGGCTGCCGGTCAGCACCGTACATTATCCCTTGCTTGAATCGGTGGTCAGGTCAATTTCTTTCAGGCCGGTGGTTTCTATGTTTTCCTTTTTCGGTATCGTGCTGCTTTTTATTGCCGTGTATCTGGGTAGTAACCATGTACACAGGATAGCTGAAAAGTCCCTGCTTACCACTTTACACGATAAGGTTGGAAACACAGCTTACGGCGTGAGTCTGGCGTTGAATAATGATGACATCTATCGATTGTTTGAATCGACTGACATTAATCACAAACTATACCTTGCAGTGGATCGCCCCATTGCAACCTTGCAAAGGTACAACAAGGAAATCCGTGATGCGTATTTATTGCAGCCGCTAAACAATGGTAAGGATTTCAAGGTGGTATTTGCGCGCCACGGTGCAGGGAGTTTGAACTTTGACAGGATTACTCAGGGACACGATACCTGGTCAGCACATCCCGTGGTGGAAAGTGAACATGCCAAAAGCATGATGCGTCAAACCTTGGTGGATAAGGTAGTCATTCAGGAAGAGCTCGATGCTGACTCAACACATGCTCGATACTGGCAGAAACGTATGCTGGGATACTCACCCATCTACGGTGCTGATGGTAAGGCATTCGCGATATTGGTGCTGGAAATCGGCAGTGGTGGGATTGCGATAACCTTCCAGCAGATTGAAGACGCTTTTCGCTTCGCACTCGGTTTTACAATATTTGTGACCCTGTTGTTGTTGCTGGCAGTCATTGGAACACTAGTGTTGCTCTGGAAAAACCAGTCACCACCGAATGAGAAAACTGAAATATCAGGGAATAGAGCCGGGTAGAGCTGAATTTCTGATACAGTAGACAGGCTCCTGTTTCTTGTTACGGACTCATAATCAAACACGAAGATTGGTGGGGATTCTTCGTGGTTTATCTCAGGGGATACGCTTTAATACACCTCAGTATTCCACTGTCCATTGTCGATAAATTCCTTTTTCATGCCTGGCCAGTCCAGTCCTTGCTGTTTGGCCAGGGCAGAAAAAACTTCATCTACGCCATCTTCCATACCCTTTAATCCACAGATATAAACGGCGAAATTTCCTGCACAGATCATCTCCCAAACCTCCTGTTTATGTTCGGCAAGTTTGTGTTGCACATAACCCTGTTCTGCGTCTTCTTTATTTACTCTGGACAGGGCACGGAAGGCTTCAAAGGTGTCCTGGGTCATATACTGACCAATATCGTCGTTTTTGTCGTTAAGAAACAGTGCTTCCATGGCATTTTTAACACCATAGAAGAGTCTGATACGACCATTCCAGAAGCCTTTTTCCAGGAAGATGTGTCGTATAAAAGCACGAAACGGCGCAATGCCGGTGCCTACTGCGATCAAAATGAGATCGACGGAGTCATCTTCGGGTAACAAAAATCTTCGCCCATTGGGACCAATCAGTGCGACAGAGTCGCCAGGTTTTAGATCGCACAGGTAGTTGGATGCCACCCCCAGAACCCTGGCACCGCTAGCCTTGTCCTGACTAACAACCCTTTTTACACAGATGGTTGCGGTGGTCGAGCTACCATCATCGCCAGTACGAGAAGAAGCTATAGAATAGAGTCGTGCTTTGTGCGGCTTACCAGGTTCAATTTCTCCTGGAGGGATTACACCGATCGACTGGCCCTCTATATAATGGATTCCACTACCTCTTACATCCAGGATGATATTGCGCACCTCATCGCTGCTATCGGCTGCCGTGAGTTCGGTAGTGGATATAACCCTGGCCAAAAAAGGGGCGCTGGGCTTATAGGTTAAAGTTGATTCTGGAATGCTGTATTTTTTAATTCGCATTGCTTTATTGTCCTGAGAACAGGTTTATTGACTCAGCATATTACAATAACCTGGTTGACGTGATCCTTAACGCGGATCAATTCTGGGCATGACTTTCTGGATTTTTCAATCTCAGGCTAAAATTCTGAGTGAGAGGATTGAGCAGGACCTAACAATCTTAGCTAAGCATGCAATACATAAACTGGCAGCAGAATTAATCAGAAGTTGTTTAAATTTTTAGCTAAATGCCAGAGCGGCCCCGGAGCTCTGCTCCAGATATTTTCTGATATGATCAGCGTACTTATCATATTGATTTCCCAGTAGTTGCTTTAATTCATCATCAGTCACAAAACCTATGTTTGCACGGTAGGCGTTTTTGGCATGCCTTAATCGTTCCTGTGAAGCAAATAACTCGTCAATATCAGGTATCAGCTTTATATCTTCCAGGTTGGCTTCTAGCAGGCGTTTTTTGTGAGCAGTGACTATATCTTTAAGCGAGGTATTAAGTGGGAGATTCAACATGTCGATGGAGTCTCCCGCTGAAAAAGGATTTAACTCCCCTGTATTATTAGTAATGATAAATCCGCCATAGATTGTTTCACTTTGCAACTCCAGGATACGGGCTGTTTTCCATTTTCCTTGCAATACAAGTAATATCCAGGATAAAAATGAGGGTTTAAGGGGCTTTATCTCAAAGGCTGCCGCGCTTATGTATTTATCATCAGAGATAAAAATACGCAGTAAAATACGCTTACCTAACTGCTGACTGAGTCCTTTCGCTTCAAAGTCTCCCTGGCTCTGGAAACCATAATCTGAGATTTCATTTTCGACTTTGGCACAGAATTTTTGTGCAGACTTATCATAAAGGGATTTATCAGTTGCTGTGAAATCCGCACACGGTTCACGCGCATTATTTAAAATATCCTGTGCAATAGTTATAGCTGTTAGCTGGTCAGGATCATCATCAATTGAATCGAGCACTGACATAATGTCATTACCATCAGTAAGTTGAGTAGCCATCGCATCCAGTAAATTATTGGCTATGTGATCATCCTGAGAGAGTTCACCCGCATCATTGATATCGACCATTCCTTCGCGCATTAAATTTGCAAATTTCTTGTGCTCGCTACGCCCCCCATCCAGGCAGGCGTCTCTTTGCTCCTGAATGAAATCCCTGTACGACTCTGCATCTTCATCAAGTGCATTCAATGCATCATCATAATCGGAGATAGCGCTGTCAAAGTCCTGCAATTGTTTGTACACCCTGGCGCGTTTCAGGCTTAAATGCCAGTTCACGGCAGCAGGGTCTATTGCATCGGTCAAATCCTGTATGGCCTGCTTTAGTGGTATGACTGCATAACTCTTTCCGAAAAAATCCTTAACCTGTTCTTCATCGGGCTTAGGGGTATAGGATATGGATTCATAGATGGATGCACGTTCTATCAGCAGGTCGTTTTTATATTCAGGGTAATTCTGAATAGTCTGATCAACCATTGAGCGCATTTCTTTGACTCTACCCGAGTACGCGAGTAGGTGAAATTTCTGAATGAGTAGAGAAATGTCGTCCTGAATATACGAAAGGCCTTTTTCAATGGCCTGTAATGCGCTGGTCAGGTCTTCCTGATTCTGATAGATATTGGATAAACGGATCCATAGCTCAGCATCCTGTGGATTAAGTTTAATGGCTTTGGTCAGCATGCCGCGGGCATTGTCCCACTGTTCCAGTACTTCAAATGATGCAGAGACTTCCAGTATGACATCCAGATTAGCCGGATAAGATTTATACAGAGGCTTAAGAATTTTTATCGCGGTTTTGGGCTTATCATCCTGGTTGAGTTCCCTTGCTTTTTCTAACTGGGTGAGAATGTCCATATCTATTTCCGTATCAAAAGTTTCATGATTTATAACATACTCTATTTTATTAAAACAACTTTCAGGTAGATAAAAGAGGCAATTTACAGGATATTTGGGGAGGCTAAAAGAGAGTAGGGGATTAACCACTAAGAACACGAAGATTTATAGATGATTTTCTTTAGTGCCAGGTAATTGTTCGGCCCTGGCTTCCTGCGGCATAGGGATGTGCCACCAAAATCGATGGCTACAAGTCATTGATTTTGTGAGAAAAACGAAAATCACACTTTTCGTTTTTCGTGCTCTGATAATTTATGGATGAATTATCGGAGCTACCTTAAATATTCAACTCTTTAATTAATCATATCTTATGTCAGTCTATTGATCGTACGTTACGATTTGTAGAATTTACGAATGATATTTATCGACGTTATTAAACACGCGAAACCAGTCATTATGTAAAAGAACAAAAAAAGGTATACAAAATAGGGCAAGCTGACGTCCTTGTGCTCAGTTCCTTTAAATAGCTTTTCTCTGGTCATGGCAAACAACAGGGCCGTCTCTCCCAAATATGGAGCCTCAGTAAAATTTGAAAGTAATTTTGGAATTAGTAAGGATCCATCAGGCAATGGCCATGAAGCCACTAATGCCTCCGCAGCAAGTGGATAAGCCTGCTCAGCCTTATTATTAGCCCTGGCAGCACCGATGCCAAACGCACTTGCGGCGGCTCCATAACCTGCAATTATCGGCCCTGCATCAACTTCGAAAAAGAACTGATCTACCTTTGTCTTTTTAGAAAACTCGTTAAAAGCCGAAACTAAGCCCCCTTCAGTCCAGAACAGTTGTTCATATTGTTTATACCATTTTTGGGCCGTTTCAGGCCACAATTCAGGTGCCCAGATAAGCATAAATGAAATACCAACACCGCGTGCAGGGCCGATACCTTGCCCACTTGTAGAATCTGCTATGTAAGCAGGCAAACTAGTTTCTACGTCAAGACGACTAGCTTCAAATGCTCGTAGTGAGCGCGCCACAAATTTAGAGTGGTCACTTCCAAGCACTTCATCGGCACGCTTTATGACCGCAATTGCAGGAAGTATATCTACGGGGTAACACTGTCCTGGATAATCATCCACTAAACCGTAAGGGGAAGCATCAATCTCTCCGGATAAGGTGTTTACTTGATCAAGTAGTAATGGCTGATACTGTTCATCGCCCGTTATCTTCTGGTAACTTGTCAGGCCGGCTATAAGAAGCATTCTATAAAATAAATTTTGCTGATGAAGATAATCTTCACCCCAATAGTCAACAACCCATGCTGCGTTATCTGGATCGGTTATCAAATTGATTGCTGCATTAATTGCTTCTTCAGCATACATCTTTGGCATTACAGAGGTTACGGATTGATCTCTTTCCCAGTTATTTTGCAGCGATTCGGTGGCCCAAAGATAAAATACACTACTAAACATAGGCCACTCGGTACCTGATACATCCAGAGTATTTAATTTGGATGCCTTCCCCGATTTAACGCGATCAGTTGCCCAGGCGTTAAACCCTTCCGTTAACTGTCTATGCCAGCGATAAGTAAATTCTGGAATTTGACCATTGTGTAAGCCGGGATCGCGCAAATCGTGGATTAACATTCCGGCAGGGATTAATAGGAAATAAACAGAAATAAAGGCTAAAAAGATTGAACGAGTGTAGCTTGTAAGCATCTCTCTATAACGTCTATTCAATTCGAAATCTCGCTGTTTAAATAATCGAAATACGAACTAGGTTTAGATCACAGTTACTGTTGATATTTGAAAATCTGTGATCTGATCCCGATGTTCTCTGTGGTAGGGGCTACTTGATTAGCTCCCTATCCCGATTAGGGCTTAGATACTTCTCCATTGAGAAATTGACTAATGTTACCCCATTTCTTTGAACTTCATCCTTCTTAACCGTAGTGAAACCACGATGCTCAAAGAACGACTTTGCAGCAAGTGATGCCTCAACGTATAAGCACTTTATATTTTTGGCTCTTGCTTCATCGAACAAACGTTCATACAGGCTGGATGCGACTCCTCTTCCCTGAAAATCTGGATGTGTATAAGTGCAGTCAATATGACCATCTGCATCTAATTCTATAAATCCCGCTACAC
>JBNKPX010000017.1:0-45745 GCA_050295575.1 Gammaproteobacteria bacterium
GGAATAGATCGAGCTCGTTGAAACGGTTGCCGTCCTCTTTTTCTGCGATGTTGCGTAGTTCGGCCAGCATCTTATAAAGCGGGTTCTCGGGATTCTCCATATCAGCGATCATGTCAGAAAAGTCTTTCTGTTGACTGACCTTAAATTGATGAAAAACCTCTGCGGCATCCAGCGAGAGTAGATCCGGTAATGGGTGAACCTCATCCAGCAGGCGAGGTGTCCCATCCCCAGACTCTGTAAGTAGGTCTGAGAACTGCTTAAGCTGACGGGAGATTGATTCTGGTCCATTCATGATGGGGTTATACCTTAAATAATCCAGGGAAATGGGGGATTGTGCATGCTCGCGGGACTGGATTCAATGAAAACGGTCTGTGAGGCTCAACTTGAATGGTGATATTTTAATTTAAAGTAAACCAGGTTAAGTCATTGATAGATAAGCTCAGCACAGCTGATCCTCGTTACAAACTATACCTCTCCTGAAGGAATAAGCCCTTCATGCAATGCTCTTGCGCAGATGTAAAGTAATAATGGTGAACGGTTGTCTGGTCGTAGCAGGGTGTTTATACTTTCTATCCTTTAAGAAAGAGCTGCAAATTCGGGCTCGCAATTTTTTCCGGTGGTAGGGATGTTCCGTTATAAGATCGCAGCAGTTATTTCCATCATAGCCGGGATTTCCTATATTCCATTACTCTTTCTCGCTGTATGGAGTGGATTAAACCCTGGATTGATGAGTGTCTTGAACGGGCTGATTGTCCTGATTTCAATATTCGAGATTTTCATCTACTCAACCCTCGGACGTTACCTTCGTTCATTCGGAATTGTGTGGCCAATCATTGCTTTAATTATGCTCAGTGTATTGAGTATTTTGATCGCTATCGTAGAAGCTCTTTTCCCATCACTGGAAGGTTTATCTCTATCTATAGCCACAACGCTAATAGAGCTGATTCTTTTTGGCATTGCACGACTTGCGCTCTCGATTCAGTTAATCCGTGGTCGGTCTCGACATGTGGAGCTCGCAATTCTCTATCCTTTTGCATTGTGCTCCCTTGCTTCAGCGGTCTTATCGGTCAGCGTAGTTATGGCACCATTAGTATTTATTACAGATATGGTGAGCAGTTTTATGTTAGCGGTAGTGTTCTTTCGTATTGCAGGCCAGTCGGACTCACAACAACAGACTAACAGCCGTGTAACAATTTCCAGGGGAGTCCCATTTCTGCTTACGGTCGTTTCGGTAGTTGCCATCTGCTGTTTGATAGGGCAATTTGTTGTGGTTTACGAACTGTCCCTGTATGAGTGGGGCGAATTGTTGAATATCTGCACCTCCGGCTTGATGTTGCTATTGACGCTGGCCCTGGCTCGATTATTAAGTCGGAGATTTGTAGCTAATTCCGTAGCCAGCGGATTGTATTGGCTTGCGGCTGCCTATGCGGTTTTGTTTGGCTACCTGTTAATCGAGGGTGGGCTGATCGGAAAAGTTGAATCGCAATCAAGTAATGTGATTACGAGTATGGTGTTGAACACTGCTCTTCCTGCACTGCTTTCAATGGTGGTAGGTGCTGCATGGTTCTATCTTGGAATAGCCTTAGGTAATATCAAAGACGAGCTTGGCGGGTATCGTAAATCCTTGCTCTGGGCTTCTTTAGCGAGTGCTTTGGGCTATCTTCTGGTTTTTCCAGACACCTTGATCATTGTTGGACTCTTTGCGTTTAACCTCGGTGCTATTAGTTTGTCATTCAGCGCTCGCTTACCCTCAGGCGTAGCGTTGCCAGCACTCAGTCCAGGTAAACAAAAAATATTTGTTGTGATTACACTTGTGCTACCCGTAACCGCTTATCTTGTATATCACATTATAGTCAGGGACGAAGTGTGGGTAGTGGCTCAGTCGGTTTCAAAGGCCTTTTTGACTGAGAGTACTGCAATGGAAAAGGTGTCCGTAAAATCAAACAGTCAGGCTATGTTACCACCACAGGCGACTATGCTAAGTTCATCACCGGTACTTAATGATGTTTGGTTCATCGAAGGTGGCGGGGCTTATGCCGTTGACAACAGCCATTTATATTTTAGGGAGGATGATAAATCGCCATGGCAGCCTGTTCATCAACTTCAGAATCGTGGTGATGTAGTGCGCTTCGATGCAGAGGGTTTGCGTGGTTGGGCAGGCACAGCCTGGGGCTCTGTGGAGCTAACAGAAGACGGTGGTAACACCTGGCGGACACTGGATCCTGATAAGATCTTCAAGAACCTCAGTGCTCTTGATAGCGGTGAAGGGTTGGTGGATTACGGTTCAAAATTATTTCTTGACCCCGCCACTGGACACGGAAGTATTTCGATTAACTGCAGATTTTTTTGGAGCGATGATTTTGCTAAAACCTGGCAGGTGCAAACGTTTTCCGATTCTAAAGGTAAACGTATTTGCACTGCAGACACTCCCTTCGTTATAGACGAAACATCTAGAGCCATGATATCGAGTTCACTGTTAGAGGATTCTGATACGCTTTATCGGCACAATAAGAAGAATGATGTCTGGGAAGCAGTTTGTGTCCTGGATGAAACCATCTCGTACATGAGACATTTGCCTTTCTGTGATGAGGCTAAAAACCTGAGTAGCAGCGAACGTGATCTTATCTTTTACAACAAGAACGTGGAGAAACTACTTCAAGAGGCATCAATACCAAATAAGGTGATTGACCTTATTATTCATGGAAAATTACCGGACAAAAATACGCTCAACGGGATGTCACGTTCAAATAAAGAACGTGATTGGCTGGTTGAGCGTGGTGTCCTCTTTTACAAATTCAGCGGTGCTAAAGACTGGACTATCGAGAGCTTTATACCACAGCTTACCCATGTTTTGCCTATCAATGAAACAAGCGCTGTCGGTTGGGACAACGATTTGAAAGTACATGTGAGCGTCGACGGAGGGCGTGTATGGCGACCGCTCAACTTGATGGATAACACAAGCGAGAATGAATACGCGAATGGCATATACCCAGACCCCCAGCGACAGGGGTTATGGATTACGATTGAGCGCGAGTTATTATATTTGCCGTTTAACGATCTGCGTTTACGCCGCCTGTTACAAACACCTGAGGATGATTATTTTTCCCTCTTTGGAGTCTCTACCAGTGGAGATCGCCTTTGGGTTTATTCGAATAGAAGCAGTACCCTGCACATATCCACCGATCGTGGCACGACATGGAAGCTACTCGACATCCAGACAGTATTTCAGGATGCGGAATACGAACTCGACTTAACAAATGTCGTGTGCAGTGATATTGGACCATGCTACCTATTTATTAATGATGGTTCTGTTTTTGAAGTGAAGCTAAGTAGTCAAGAAAAGGTGATCGATGCTCACAAAATATCCAATTTACCCGAGTCCGAATATCCTGGCTATGGTCCGTTGATGACGGATAACAACGGTAAGATAATTTTGTTCATCGAGAGTGATAGTTCCAACGCATATCGCAGTGTTGATAGTGGGAAGCACTGGACAAGAGTTTCGTTGGAAGTTGATGGATCATGGAGTCTTCACGAACGTTTCCGAGGGCAGGATAGCTACATTATTTTTGGCAGTGAAGAGGCCATCTTAATAAACAATTTGGTTGATGATTGGGTAACCATTAATCCATCAGACTGGGGTGATAGCCTGGGCGCTTGCTGGGGGCCTGGCACAGAAGCTATGTACCTGTTCGATAGAGAGAATCTTACCTTGAGTAATGATGCTGGCCGCTCATGGCTGCGTAACAAAGAGTTGCTGGATAACCGGCCATTTTGTGGAATTAATAACGGGTTGCTATGGCTGAATCATGATGGGATGCGAATTTTTCGTCTGGGAGATCAGTAATGCAGAAGGCCCGATGTTAATTAACCCGGTAAGAGATAGCTTCAGTGATTACCGGTTGCGTTACATGTTCAAGCGTAACCTCGGCATAGGTGGTAAAGCTGCCACGGGATAACTTCCACTGGTATTCTGGTTTTTGTGTGACGGCTACCTGATGGTTATTAATAAACCATTTCACCTGTTTAATACCAGGGACCTTATTCAGCGCAAATTCAAAGTATTCGGCATCATCGGGTATGCGTGGGTCCATCGCCAGCAAAAGCCCTTTGCTGGGTTTACGCAATCGCACTGGCTGATTTAGTTCAGCCTGCCCCTGCGGGGATGTGCCTGCGATAAACCATTCGTCTCTGGCCTGGCAGTCATTGTCCTGTAGTAGCCCGGTTTCGATACAGACTCGATATTTAACGAGGTTTTCAGACAGGTATAGTGATCGCACCTGGCGGTTCTTGTTCAATTCATTGAATAGCGAACGCAGCACCCAGGCGGGGCCAGATGAGCCGGTAACTTCATCCATCGGCGTATAGTCCTGATTTCCCATCCATACGCCTACGGTGTACTGATCATTAAAGCCCAACGCCCAGGCATCGCGATAATCGCTGGAGGTGCCGGTTTTGACGGCGGTCTGGTGGGGAAAATTCAAGATAGAATCCCACCCAAACTCTTTCTCTCTGGCCGTAGGGTCAGACAGGATATCCGCGATCAAGCTGGCGATATCTTCCGACATTACACGATAGCTGTGACTACTCTTACTTTGTCCCTGTAAAAAGGATAGCGGCTTGAAATCGCCCATACGTGCGAGCACGCTATATGCCTGCACCAGTTCATACAGGGTGAGTTCACCATTACCAAGGGCAAGGCCATCGCCATACACGTTGGGGTGGGCAGACAGGCTTTGTATGCCAAGCTCATACAGAAAGGATAAAAAGGTTTCTGTACCTACATATTGCATCGCCTTCAGCGCGGGGATATTTAACGAGTTGCCTAGCGCTTCACGCAGGGATATCAGTCCATAGTAGTCATGGCTATAGTTTTGATAACTATGCATGCCCAGACCTATCCCTTCATCCAGAGGCGAGTCATCCAGCAGGGTAGCTGCTGTCCAGCCCTTGATCAGAGCTCTGGCATACAGCAGTGGTTTTAACGCGGAACCAGGCTGGCGCGGGGTAATCACCGCATCGATTTTATTAAAGGGGTGGTCTTTAAGCCCGGCATAAGCAACCACCCAACTGCGTATTTCATTGCTTTGATGGTCGATGATCAGAACGGCCCCATTCAATACCCTGGATGGTTGCAGTCGAATCAGGCTGCTATTGAGCAGTTGCTGGGCCTTGCGCTGCAATTCCAGATCGACGGTAGTATGTATAAGGCCAGAGTTGTTAAATTCTGTTTGCCGACTGCCCTCTGCATAGGCGATAAAATGCGACAGGTCATAATTAATACTGGGGGACTGTAGTTGCAGCTGCTGCTTAGATAGATTGCTGAGTCTGTCTGGAGCTAGCCCGAGGCGTATACTGAGCGCCATAATCTTCTGTTCCAGACTGCCAGGATGCTGTTGCGGATCCAGCCATCTGGGCGAGCGCACCAGTACACAGAGTGCGAGCATTTCCTTTTCATTCAGGGTTTGAATATCGCGGTCAAAATAATAACTCGCAGCCTGCTTGATACCTCTGCGCTGGGCCTTGAAGGGCACCTGATTTAGATAAAACTCGAGGATTTCCAGTTTGCTGTAGCGCTGTTCCAGCAGGGCGGCTTCAAAGCCTTCTAGCCAGCGCGACCATAGCGTTCGTGGGCGTGGGTGTAGCATACGCACAACCTGCTCTGTGATTGTGCTCGCGCCACGCACGACTTTTCCGGCACGTATATTCTGAGCTGCAGCGGACAGACGTGCCCACCAGTCTACGCCCGCATGTGAAAAGAATCTTTTATCCTCAGAAAGGATGAGGCTGTGTTGAAGAAATTCCGGGATCTGATGCAGGCTGAGTTGATCATGGATATTCCACTCATTGTGGTAGGTAACATTGATCGCTTTTCCCATTCGATCGAGATAGCTGTTCTTACCTGTGCTTGACATAGCATCAGCCAGCTCATTGCTAAAGGGCTGTATCGAGAGGGCTGTGGCCACGCTAAGAGCCGTGGCCAGCAGTATAGTAGTCGCAAGCCCTGTTTTGATGAGCAGTGAACGAGTGATAGCCACGCCTGAACTACTCAGCTACGTTTAATGTGGCAGGCAGGCCTTTGCCATAAACATCCGGGTCGTACATTTCTTCTGCGTGTACCGGCTGCACGGTGAAACTTCCCTCGGCGATAGCCTGAGCGGTATAGGATAAATGGTAGTTACCTGCAGGCAGGTAATCTGCATAGAAGCGCGCTGAATCATGTCGTAATTCCTTGTGATAAAAGCTCCAGAAGTAGCGCCCGAAGGTGTTCCAGTTGGAGAACTTGTAATACCAGGATTCCTGCGAAGTCTTGAAGTCACCCTTTTTAGCGTCGATAGTCGATGCAGTCGCCAGATCGCTGTTGACCGCTTCCAGTCCACCCGGCAGCGGATCGGTTACCGCCACAAAATGGCGCGACGTGGGTACTGATATATACAGGTCTACCCTGACCAGATCACCACGCCTGATCTGCATAGGGCTTGCCAGTAGTTTAAACTCGTTACCCTGTTCAACTGAATATTCACGACGAATCTCGATACCGGAATTGATGCGAGCGGCATTATCTTCGGTCAGGTCGTAAGCCAGACGAGTAGCGTAATACAGGCGGCCTTCACCGTTTTTGTTGATATCGATAGTCGCTGATCGGCCTGCATCACCCTGCTGGATAGGACGGCTAATAGTCACCATAGGGTCGGCTCTTGATGTAAACGAGGTTGCGCCCAGTTGTTGATTATCCAGCAGTAGCGAGATATCCAGTTGAGGTTCGCTGCTTTCATACAGTCTGGAATAGTCGATCAGTGCATTCAGGCAAAACACATTTTCCTGAGTGTTTTGCCAGTGGTCGCGATTGCCCCGACTCTGAGTAATACTACGCACCAGCTTGAAAGGAATGTCGCCAATACTAGCGCCCTGATCGGACAGGGTTTGAGCGTTCAGCAAGCTGGACAGAATAGAACAATTTGACCTTAATGGCGTAGCCAGCAGGTACTTATAGCTATCTTCCCAGACTTCGTTGAATTGAAACTTGCCACCTGATTGGCTGGCGTTACCGAGGATAGAATCGACGGTTGTTTTAACGGTATTTTCATCCACACCGGGAGTTTTTACAGCCGCCTGTAGAAAATGCGCCTGACCAAACAGGTCCATCTCGGGCACATGCCTGCGATAGCGTTCTACATCCGAGCTATTGATCTTGCCGCTTTCAGACAGTGCGGCCAGCGCCACTGCGCGCACCGAGGAAGACATACCCTTGCTGTAGAAGCTGGGGAACTCATCACGGCGCAGTAGATTTAATAGATAGTCATGTAGTCGTTGTTCGACTTTGTTCGGGATGCTGTGACCACTATTGCGTAACCAGTTAAAGGCTATAGCGGTATACGCCGACAGATAAGGGCTCACGTTTTGATTGGAGGGGCTCCAGTATGCCATGCCGCCATTTTGTGCCTGAAAATTGCTTGCCGAGCTTAAGGTCTTTTCAATATCCCCTGTCGGGTCATCCCATTGCGTAGATTGCTGCAGGTAGTCCTTCAGTTGGGTATAGGCTGTTGCCCCAACAGCCTTGGTGAGGCGTTGTTCCCAACACAGGTGTGGATAGGTTTTTAGATATTCCATCGCTCCATCCAGATTGCCGATTACCGAGGGGGAGAGCGCTACAGAGATAGAACCCACATCGGTATAGATACCTGAAGGGATTTTTAACGATTCACTGATATGATCTGAAACAATGGTGCCATAGTTGGCAGCAGTTTCCAGAGAGCGCCGAGGTTTTACCGGCACACTATGCTCAACAGCGTCTGTATCAAATTGATCACCCCCCGTGGCGCTAAACCGCAGCATGCCATGACCCTGACTGGATAGAGGCAACCAGATGTTTTTCCTTTTGTACGGTGCTAACGTTATTTGCGAAGTAAAAGACCTGTCGGATTCTGCTGTCAGAGGCCCTTCTACAGAAACCTTGAGCTGGATCTTTCTCTCTCGGTCACTCCGGTTCATCACATTAAAGCCAGCCTTGAATTGATCACCCTCTGTGATCTGATTAGGCATCACCGGGCGGATCTCGGTGGGACGATTGACCTTGAAGTTAAGCTCACCCATGCCCATGCGGTCATCCCGATTTACCGCGAAGGCGAATATGCGCCATCCGGTCAGGTTGTCCGGCAGTGTGAAATCAATCTGCGCCAGACCATTCTTATCCGGCTTGATGGAAGGGTTCCAGTAACTGATAAACTTGAACTGGTTTCTCAGGCGAGAATAGGATGATCCTCCGCCACCTGGGTTGGCTCCTTTCTTTTCGAATTTCTGTCTGCCCAGCAGTCGGCTGACCAGGCTATAGTTGTTTACATCCAGTGCATCCAGACGGTTGAAACCCGCATAGGGGTCATAGTAATTCTCGCCACTACGATTGAGAGCAAGTACTGACTCGTCGACCACGGCTACTGCTATTTCAAGATCATCTTGCGGCTTCAGGTTTTGTCGATCAACCTGAATACTGGCGCTGACCTGTGCTCTGGGCTTGTAAACATCCTTATCTGTGCTTATCTCAATCTTGAGTTGCTTATAAGGGTCGACGACCTTCGCCGCTACATAACCCATGCGATAACTGGGTTTGCCGAGGTCCAGTTTTTGATCCTCTGGTGCTTTCTCTACGCGTGGTGAAACCACCACCACCGAGAGATAGAAACCCGGCAGGTAATCAGGCTTGATCGGTACTTCGATGACTGGTGTACTGCCATCCAGGGTTTGTACCCAGCTATCCAGTACCCCGTAGCGTTCTACAGTGATCAGAGCTTGCGCGCCTGGGAATGGGTTTTTAATGAGATAACGCGCGTTATCACCAATCTTGTATTCAGTTTGTTCTGCAATAATCTGCAGGGTCGCATCATTACTCTGGTCCCACACTACCCGACCGCTGCCGGTGGCCCAGCCCGTTAGTTCGGTTTTATGCTCGCGCCCCTGTTGATCCTTAATGGTGGCAACAAACTGGTAATAGCCCGGCTGCTGTGGGGTGAATTCGCAGGATGCAGCATGTAGCGCGCTTTGTATTTCGCACTCGCTTTGCTGTACCCACTGCATAATGTTTTTGGTGAGATAAGCGTTGCCAGGTCCTTTCACACGGGATGCCCGATATTCACGATGATTGATGGCAATCGATACCTTAACGCCGGGCTGAAGTTTTCCTGCTGGGTTCACCACCAGCGCTTCCAGTGTAGCTGGTTTGCCTTTTTCATACAGCCAGCGGGTAGTGCGTAAGCCGACAAATCGATCTCTGCCAGCGTATTCTGCAGAGCTGGATGCGGCGACGAATTTTCCGCGTTCATCCTTGACTGCCGATTCAACCAGCAGTGAGCCAAAGTAAATACCCGTTTCGGGCAGACTAAAGGCATTTTCATACTGGCCAGTGTCATCCAGCTTGCCCCGGATATCGAGTAGATTCTGTTGTGCTCGAGTCAGGTATTTGCCGCTACTACTGCCAAAGGTGAATCCCTTGGCCAGTGGATTATTGGTGGTAAAAGGCTTCTCACTCAGGCGTGCGCTTAAACGGACCTCGGCCTGGGTAAAAGGTCCACCTGAATGCAGGGTCGCTAGCGAGCTTACCTCGACCTGATCCCTGGCTTTGAACAGATCTCCATTGAGTTCAGTTTTAACCTTGAAAGGGGCAGGGGTGAAATCGCTGATCAATACCGACATCGATTGCCAGCTAAAGCTATGCCGTTTCTTTGGGTCTAGTTTTGCGGGCATCAGCTTGAATTGATACCAGCCGACAGCACCTTGCTCTGCTACCTTAAACTCACCGTCAAAAGCGCCGAAAGGGTTTAGTGTTATATCCTTTTGCTGGTACACCACCTTGTTCTGTGGGTCATAGACCTTTAATTCATAGGTCTCTTTTTTTGCGGCTACCCAGTGGCGGTTGCTCTGTTCACGCAGGTATATCTTGAACTGTACCGTGTCTCCCAGCTTATAGATGCCCTGCGCAGTAGTACCCCAGCTATGGGTATGCCCGCCTTTTCTCTGTAAACGTGGATAGGCACCCTGAGCGGAAACGATAAAGTTCCGGTTTAATGGAACCAGTGCAGTATCTCCCTGATACTCTATGCGGACAAAAAAACCTGCATGACGACTGTAACTATTGCCACCGTAGATGTATTCCAGATCAGGATCTAGCTCAGCCAAGCCGGGTAGTTTTGCCAGCCCCTGTTGATCTGTTTTTCTGTTTATATTCAGGTTTTGCAAAGCACTTAATTGATTCTCGTAACCTGACCACAGAGACACTTTGGCATCCTGCACCGGTTTGTCGCTGTCAAAGCGAGTCACCCATGCCAGGGAGTTAAAATGACCAATCTTGAAATGAACCTGAAAAGGGGTTACCTGAGCTAGAATTTCTGGGTCACGATACCAGTTGGGCGGCACAGGGTCAGGATGTAAACTGGCGTGCAGCGCACCGCTTTTATTGTTGAGTAACTTGCGCGCACCCATTGGCATCGCGTAGGCAATATCTTCGGCTGGCTCAACCTTAATCTCCTGCTTAAGGCCGCTAACGCTATGGCTGATACCGAGTTTGTCGTAGTTAATGCTGATCTTATCCAGGTTGGTGACGTATAGCGGGACCTCGGTGCTTTCATTCTTTTCCAGTACCGCGACACTATGATTGAGACGTAGCTTTGGATCACGATGTCCGGTAAAAAAATTAAAGTCGACTTTATTATCCAGCTTGCGCCCAAACTCATCAGTTAATTTATCGACATCAATATTGACGCTGTACTTTTGATAGGCCTGCAATAACTCAGGTAGCCATACCTGATAATTTCGATTCTTGCGATGAGGAGAGGATAGATAACTCCAGTCATGGGTATTCTCCCATGGGTCATAGTCTTTGCGGTCACCATCCAGTGGCGGGTTGAATTTAACATTCTGTTTAAAAGCAGAGTTTTTGACCGGTGCTGAAAATAATAGTGCGACGGGTTTTAACGGGGCGCAGCGTGATAAATTCGATTCGTCTTTGGTATTTTCCAACAGCTCTTGAACAGAAAAATTGGCCATAACTTTAGAGCCTTTTAAGGTGCAGCGTAAGCCGATAAAGTTGAATTCAGGATAGGTATCGAAGCTGACTATAGTGCGCTTTTCAGCCCCCGCTTGTTCGCCTTCGCTGGAAACCAGACCGGGCTTCACCTCAAGGCGGATGTTTTCATCCAGTGGTAATTCCTGGGTAGGCTCTACTACCCAAACCTTACGTGCTTCATCGCCATCCTTTAGCGCTAGCTGATCATTAATAGGGGGCTGGATAGATTCATTGCTGATTGCCATCCACCAGGGTAATTCGCGCGGCAGGTTATCGGCATAGGCAATGAGAGAAATTGCCGGATTATTGTCGCTGCGCATAGACAGGCTCTGTAGCACCGATGCGCGAGTTACAGGCTGATTAAAGGTAAGCTGTATCATCGGTGTGCCGGGTGATAGCCAGTTTACAAAGCGTGAGTAAGTGACTCTGGGGCGTGCTGTGGTGAAGCTATGCTGGACTTTCTGTGCCAGTTGCGCACCCTGCTCGGATCTTAACCCCGGCTGCATGACTACCTGATAACGGGTTGCCGATTTCATCTTGTCTTCTGCGCGCAGCTGGCAGGCAAGCGCACTGGTATTCAACCAACGCCACTCGCAGGCCAGGGGTGGATCAATACTGACTGGAATATCCTTGGCATCGCGTTCCATTCTGCCTATGGGTACAACAGGCCGGTCAAACTGGAACACCAGTTGCTGACTGGCAGCGACATCATTGCCTTTAGGTGTGATCCTTAACAGCTTTAATGGTGCATCACCAGCTGTGTTCGATGAGTCAAAAGCTAGCATCCTGGATAGTGAGCTATTCCTTTCTCGATAATGTTGTAACAGGCATTTTTCAGCCGCTGCAATAGCCAGATTGCAATCCCTGTTTCTTTTTTTCAACCAGCTTCGTTGTTCAGCCTTTATATCCTTTTTAATATCATCGGTTACCTTTTGGATAACATTCTTATATAGCTGCGAAAGCTTTACATCCTGGGCGCTGAGCTGGTCTGAATTGCAGATTATATGCTCAATGCTATTAGATGCTTTAGCGCAGTCAAAGCTCGGCTGGCCTGCACTTAGTTGATTGGAAAGAGAAAAAAGAATGATTAGAAAGAAGGTTTTTCTGATGAATTGCATTTAATGCTCCTTGCAAAATATGGCTAACTGGAGAGTTAATTCAGTGTAATTTTTAGCCGATTATAGCTCGTATAGACAGGATGACATTAGCCTAAATCAGGTTATTACAAAAAAATTCCGTATCAGCTAAACAGAGGTTTGGAATAGCGCCCGATCATTAATAAACAAAAACTCGCTGAGGGTTTTTGAGTCAACAATCTTGATCTATATATGACTCATTTGAAGATATTATGGGTTATTTATAATCCATATGAGTTTAGGTGGATAGTTTTTGCGCGGGTAAAAATATCCACTTATGCTATGAGTAATTCCTCAAGTGGCTCACATGCTGACCCTCTCAGGTAGTATTATTAGCAATTCCCGCATTCAAGCTTTGGATGCTTCTGTTTTTACATTTTTGGTGGAGAAACCATTTGAGGGTTTTACATACTTCAGACTGGCATTTAGGACGATCTCTATATGGTCGCAAACGCTATGAAGAATTCACTGCATTTCTTGATTGGCTAAGCCTTACCATAGAGGATCAAAAAATCGATGCCCTGCTGATTGCCGGTGATGTTTTCGATACCAGTACACCAGGTAATCGGGCGCAGGAATTGTATTATCAATTCCTTTGCCGGGTTTCGGCTTCCAGCTGCAGGCATATCGTCATCATTGCGGGTAATCATGACTCTCCTTCATTCCTGAATGCGCCTAAAGATTTACTGCTAGCTTTGAATGTGTATGTAATTGCTGCAAAAACCGAAAACCTTGAAGATGAGGTGATCGTTCTCCATGACGAGCAAAATAATCCAGAAGCGATCATCTGTGCGGTGCCTTATCTTAGAGATCGGGATATTCGTAGCGTAGAGGCAGGTGAAACTCTGGATGACAAGAATGACAAGCTGATCGATGGGTTAAAGCGGCATTACCAGGAAGTATGTAGTCTTGCTGAAAGCAAGAAGAAGGCATTCGAAACTGGCAGCAATACTACGCTGCCAATTATCGCCATGGGGCATCTGTTTACCGCGGGTGGTCAAACCATTGATGGCGATGGTGTAAGAGAGCTGTATGTTGGATCGTTGGCGCATGTCAGCAAGGATTTATTTCCATCATCTATCGATTATGTTGCTTTAGGGCATCTGCATGTTCCACAGCTTGTAGGGGGCATAGATCATATACGTTACAGCGGTTCACCCATTCCAATGGGCTATGGCGAAGCCAGGCAGCAGAAAAAGGTGATTAGCGTCGAATTTAATAATGCAAAACCAGTCATTGAAGAGATTGATATACCCTGCTTTCAATCCCTGGTACGTATCGTCGGCTCTCTTGATGATATCCATTTACGCCTGGCACAATTGAAACAGGAAGACAGCAGGGCATGGCTTGAGATTGAATATACCGGGTCTGATGTCACCGGTAATCTGCGGGAAATTATTGATGAGGCTCTGCAGGGATCGCTAATGGAAGTCCGCAGAATAAAAAACAGGCGCATGTCAGAGCGTGTTTTCAATGCCATCCATGAAGATGAAACCCTGGATGATTTAAATGAAAACGATGTTTTCAATCGCTGCCTGCAAGCCTTTGATATCCCGCTGGAAAGCAGAGCTGAACTCATCGAATCTTACAATGAAATAATCAAGTCTCTTCACGAAGAAGATGTGAATGCTGAATAGGGACTCTGCTTATGAAAATACTTGAACTCAGATTTAACAACCTGAACTCTCTTTACGGCGAATGGTTTATTGATTTTACCGATCCTGAATATACCTCAAATGGAATTTTTGCACTGACTGGCCCAACCGGGGCCGGAAAATCAACCATTCTTGATGCAATTTGCCTGGCGCTTTACGGCGCAACCCCGCGACTTGGAAAAATTACCAAAAGCAGTAATGAAATCATGTCGAGGCAAACTGGCGAATGTTATGCAGAGGTAGTTTTTGAATCACAAAATGGAATATTTCGTTGCCACTGGGGGCAGCATCGTGCACGAAAAAAAGCCGATGGCGATCTACAGGCACCGAGACACGAAATCGCTGAAGCAGATGCGCAGGGAAAAATAATTGAAAGCCAAACTCGTAAAGTCTCTCAAGTCATCGAAGATAAAACAGGTATGGATTTTGATCGATTCACCCGCTCTATCCTTTTGGCACAGGGCGGTTTTGATACCTTCCTGAAAGCAGATATTGAGCAGAAGTCGAAGATACTCGAGCAGATCACCGGCACTGAAATATATTCGGTAATATCCCAGCGTGTCCACGAGCGCCAGCGGGATGAAAGAAAACAACTTGATATTCTTCAAGCCGAAACGAAAGGCATAGTAATTCTAGAGCCAGATCAGGAAAGGGAGATTGAGCAGGAACTTGAAATAAAGCAGGGGGAAGAAGTTAATCTTGCTGCCAGCACAGCTTCGGCAGTAAAGGCCATTGCATGGCTGACCAATCTGGATCAATTAAAAAAGGAAATCAATAACCTGTCAGAAGAATCGCTTAAGTTGCAGAGTCACGCAGAGACCTTCAAACCGCAGCGCGACAAACTGGGCAGGGCCATAAAAGCAGCCTCATTGGAAGGCAGTTACGCGACGCTGACAGCGCTGCGAAAACAACAGCTAGATGATCGCAAAGCGCAGGAAGCTGAAGAAGCGAAGCTGCCCAAGCTGGAATCGGCTGTCAGGGAACAGGCTCGAGTATTGAAGCTGGCTGAACAACAGGCTGCAAATGCAAAAGAAGGATTGAGGGTTGCTGCCCCGCTTCTTCAGAAGGTTCGCTCGTTTGATCAGACACTGGCTGACCAGAAAAAAGCTATTGTGGAAAATGAGCAGAGTTGCCAGAAAGAAACAGTAGCAATCGACAGTAATAAAAGGGCCAAAGTAGAAGAGCTGAGCAAATATTCAGAGGCCCAAAAGGATCTGCAACTTGTTGAAGCCTATCTGAATGAGCATACACAGGATGAATGGCTGATCGGTGGCCTGGCGGGTGTTGAAGAACAGCTAGGCAGCCTGCTCTCCAGACAAAATGATATTGTCCAAAAAGAGGCTGAGCATAAAAAGGCGGAAATGGCTTTAGAGCGCGCAACAAGCTCAGTTGAAGACACCAGAAAGCATTGCAAGGCTCTGAGTCAGCAACAGGAGGAAACATTAAGGAATCTCCAGCAGGGTGAAAATACCTTAACTAAGCTGCTGGATGGCAAGCTGTTACGTGAGTATCGCGCAGAGAAGGATGCCCTGCTACGCGAAATGACCTTACTGGCAAAAATAGCGGAATTGGAAGACCACCGGGCCAAACTGGAAGATGGCAAACCCTGTCCGCTCTGTGGTTCAACAGAGCACCCATACGCACAAGGCAATGCGCCCGTTGCCGATGAAATCGAACAGCAGATAGAGGCGATCACCAGGCTAATCCATAAAGCAGAGGACCAGGAGGCGGCGATCATAAAGCTTAAAGAAGCTAAGGATGTGGCCCGTAATAATCTAACGCAGGGTGAAAAGCAGGAGGCAGCAGCGACGAATGAGCGAAAGGCTGCCGACAAAGAGCTGGCGGAGTTGAAACAAAGCCTTGAAAAGATGCGATCTGATTTTGCCGAATTGAAGCAGGCGGTATCTACCAGGCTTGTGCCTTTGGGTATTACGGAGATCCCCGAGACGCAGGTTTCATCATTGCTTGAATCTCTAACAATGCGGCTGGATGCATGGCAGGCTCAGGTTAACAAAAAGAGTGATATCGAGAAACAGATTGCAGGCCTGAGCAGTGAGATAAAACGCCTGGATGCCGTCATTGAAACTCAAAGCAAAGCCCTGGCTGAGAAAACCGAGCGCCTGCAGATCCTGAAAAAAGAATACAGCTCGGTAAGTAACGAGCGTACTGCATTGTACGGTGACAGGAATCCTGATGATGAGGAACGTGGCTTGAACAAGGCGGTTGCTGAAGCCGAGAGTGCAGAAAAACGAGACAGAGATCTGCACAATGAGTTGCAGCAAACATGCAACAGCGCAAAAAACCATATTGATGCTTTACAGCAGCGTATCGAGCAGAGAGGACCAGAGCTGAAAAAGGCGGAGACAGAGTTTTCCTTAGAGTATCAGACTGTTGGTTTTTCGGATGAAAATCAGTTTCTTGCAGCCAGGCTAGGCGCCGAGGAAAGGAATGAGCTGGCTGCAAAAGCAAAGGAACTGGATGACCGGCAAACAGAGCTCAGGGCCAGGCAAAAGGATCGAGAGTCACGCCTGGCTATAGAAACTGCCAGCAAGGTAACCGACAAATCACTTGATGAACTGCAACCACAATTTAAAAAGTACGAAGAATCCCTGCAGCAGCTGCGGGAGAATATTGCCAGCCTCAGGTACAGGCTGAGTGAAAATTCTACAGCAAAAAAACGTATAAAAGAAAAACAGGTGGCCATAGATGCTCAAAAAAGCGAGTGTCTGCGCTGGGAAAAGCTGCATGGTCTTATCGGTTCGGCGGATGGTAAGAAATTCAGAAACTTTGCGCAGGGCTTAACCTTTGAGTTAATGGTGTCTCATGCCAATCGGCAGCTACAGAAAATGACGGATCGTTATCTGTTGATACGTGATGATGAAATACCTCTTGAGCTGAATGTCATTGATAATTATCAGGCGGGTGAAATCAGGTCAACCAGAAACCTTTCTGGTGGGGAAAGCTTTATCGTCAGTCTCACATTGGCTTTAGGGCTTTCAAAAATGGCCAGCCGTAAGG
This sequence comes from Gammaproteobacteria bacterium, assembly GCA_050295575.1. Lineage (GTDB taxonomy): Bacteria > Pseudomonadota > Gammaproteobacteria > JACNJF01. Next base: position 16,866 of record JBNKPX010000017.1, read on the forward strand.
TCAGAGTTGATTCACTTTTTCTGGACGAGGGTTTTGGCACATTGGATGAAGACTCTCTGGAGATGGCACTGGAAACCCTTTCCAGCCTTCATCAGGATGGCAAGCTGATCGGAGTCATATCACATGTCCCAGCCTTAAAAGAGCGTATTTCGACACAGATTGAAGTCTCACCAGCATCAGGAGGGCGAAGCCGAATTCAAGGGCCGGGGTGTCAGGTGTGCAAGGGATGATCTCAGCATGCAATTTAGTTCGTATTCGGATGTAATGATTGATGCGTATTGATTTATATTTGATCTGACAAGCAGTTAATCAGGTCTTGAGTTTATCCTGCAAAATTACACATAACGGACATTTTTTATTTTAGCTGGTATGGTAGCAGTTGATCCTGACCAGCCTTTCCCTAGAGCCTGTCGGTGCGGCAAGTTAGTGAGGACATCTAACGTGGCATTAAAAGCTAAAGTCACTTGCTATCATAAATCAAAGACCCTAAAAACTTTTCACTGGCTGTGTGAAAACTCAGATATATTCACCGGCCAAATCGATTTGATATTTTGTTGCACTGATAGAGATACTTCAGGTAGGTGAAAGCATTAACATGCCATAGTTAGTCACCTATAGCCTCAATAAGCTTTTTGCTTCCCATGATATTCATTGCTCGTTTCATGTTGTAGGCTAGAACATGGAGACTCATCTCTGTACTTACCTTAGGTAGTGTTTTGGTTATGAAGTGGGGGTGCCCCATACAGTATTTGAGGGTAGTAAGCGGGTGTTCTACGGTTGATCGCCGCACACGAATTCGATCAGGCACCCTGTCAAGTCGTCCTTCCAGGGCTTCCTCAACCATATGCTCATATTCCTATCGCACAACACGACGATTCTGACTAGTCGTTCATTGTCTTCTCATCGAACAGTTGGGGCAATTGGATGAGCAATATTTGCGAATAATCTGTCCAATTTTTACTGGAAAACCGCCTGATCAGTCGGACAGCTGCTGGTCTTTCGTATTCATATCTTGAGATGAATACCTTTGAAAATATGACGATTCTTATCAGTTTACTTGTGAAAAATAAAATGATTATGTGAATTATCAGGGTTTATCAATAAAACTATCTATAAATTTAAGGAAGCTTTGATTAATTCAGAGCTTCCTCAAAATAGATTAGCCATCGGCATTGCTCGCTGGCAGATCTGGGTGGCCGGGTAAGGCTTTGTCGAGGGATTTAGCGATTAACGTCAACGATTACGCGACCACGAATCCTACCATCCAGTAACTGCTCCGCTGCATCGATGGTATCGGATAACTTGATGTCGTGAGCAATGGCATCCAGTTTGGAAATATCAAGGTCTTCCCCCAGACGGCGCCAGGCTTCAAGGCGAGTTTTAAGTGGGCACATAACAGATTCTACACCGGCCAGAGTAACACCACGCAAGATGAAAGGTGCAACGGTTGCCGGTAAATCCATACCGCCAGCCAGCCCGCAGGCTGTAACTACGCCGTTGTAGCGGGTGGCCGCGATAGCGTTAGCAAGCACATGACTACCAACTACATCGACTACTCCTGCCCAACGTTCTTTGGCTAATGGCCTGCCAGCTTCGCTGTATTCAGAACGAGGCATTATCTCAGTCGCGCCGAGAGCTTTTACATACTCGGCTTCATCGCTACGTCCTGTCATTGCAATAACCTGATAGCCAAGCTTCGCCAGAACTGAGACGGCAACACTGCCTACACCACCGGTTGCTCCGGTTACAAGGATTTCACCGCTATCGGGCGTTACCCCGTGTTTTTCCAGTGCCATGACACATAGCATGGCAGTATAGCCTGCAGTACCAATCGCCATAGCCTGTTTGGTGGTGAAATTAGCTGGTAAAGGAACCAGCCATTCAGCTTTGAGATTGGCTTTTTGCGCAAGGCCGCCATTGTGTGACTCTCCAACACCCCAGCCATTTAGAACTACCGCATCGCCAGCCTGGTAGTCTGGATGATTGCTTTGCTCAACGGTGCCAGCCAGATCGATACCAGGTATCAGGGGAAACTTGCGGATAATGGGCGATTTACCGGTGATTGCGAGTGCGTCTTTATAATTCAGGGTGGAGTATTCAACATTGATACTAACACCATTGTCAGTTAGTTGAGCTTCATCGATATCGCAAAGTTCGGCGCGATATCCAGTGTCATCTTTATTAATCAGAATGCCTTTAAACATGGTTAGTATCCTCTGTATTGTTTTTACTAGTTAATGCGGTGAAATAAAAATTACTGAAAGTCTGTAAAGCATCAGCATTGAGTTCGAGTTTGGCGCGTAATACTGCACCTTCCCAGCCAATCCAGAATATTTCGCTGAGCATTCTACAGTCGCTGTTGTGAGGGATTTGTTTTGCAGCTTTAGCCTCAAGCAGGCAGTGTTCCAGCTTTTGTTGCCAGCGTTGAAATACATCCTTAATCTGAGTCCTGAAATGATCGGGTAGCGTTCCCATTTCCTGCCCCAGGTTTCCGATCAGGCAGCCACGCTTGAATTGATGACGCGCCATACCTGCTTCAGCATCTCTGGTAAACGCCTGTATGCGTTGTAATGGGGGTAATGCCTCATCCAGAAAAAAACTATCAAGCTTATGCGCAAAGTAGGTATCGTATTGAGTAATCAGGGCGCAGCCAAAGTCATCTTTGCTTTTGAAGTAATGATAGAAAGAGCCTTTAGGTACGCTGACACGCTTGAGAATTTCATCCAGACCGGTGGAAGAAAAACCTTTTTCTGTGAGCAGCTCGATACCCGCCCGTAATAATGAGGCTCGTGTTTCATTATGAAGGCCTGCGTCGGCTGGTGGGCGTCCGCGGCGGCGGGTGATGGGTAAGGATGCGGTCATGGGATAATATTAGACCGATCGTCTAATAAAAGTAAATAAAAAATTCAACAGCGGTTTAATTTCTTTGAATGTAATTGACTGTGGGCAGTCACATGAGAATTCAGTAGTTTGTATGGGAGGTTTTTGATTCCCATACAAACTAACTGGCAGATACGCTACCTACCTCGCGCATCAGGGAGGGTGTTTACTGGCCTAACATGCCTCTTTTAAGACCTTTATCAGCGGGATAATTTCCCAGCCAGATTTCAAGCAGAGCTGTTTTGAAGTCTTCGCCTTCAATGCGGCCTAGAGCGACTTTATTTTTGCTAATCAGGCAGCCTTCGCCAGGAATGTAGTCGATGACGTACTGGTCACCTTTTTTGGCACTTTCTTCGAATAGTTGATTAAAGTGACTGATCCGTTCTGCAATGGCTTTAAGGGTTTCTTCGGACTGATTTTTTTCAAAGCCATCGTTCCAGGCGTCGATCAATTTGCTACTGGAAATTTCATTGTAGATAATATCCATCTGGATGCGGTAAGCACCAGGCTGTGATAAAACATCTGCAACGGTGCTTGCCTTTGCGGGCAGATACAAAGAACCAACATAGACATCGATCCACAGCTTTTCGCGTAAACCCATGCCGTTTAGTTGCAGGGTGTCTCCATTACTTACGGTGACACTATCAGGAACTGAAATGCTGGCCAGCTCTTTGGCATGTAATGGGAAAATGAATGCACTTAATAATACGAATACGCCTAGCTTTTTGATCATTTATTTTACACCTTTGGTTTTTTTGACCTCATCCATATCAAGCGCTTTGATTTTATCTATTAGTTCACCAATCGCATTTTCAGGGATGCTGCCGGGTTGGGCAAATACCAGCATGGATTCTCTAAAAACCATGATGGTGGGGATGGAACGAATACTAAAATGTGCTGCAATTTCTTTCTCCTCTTCCGTGTTTACCTTGGCAAATACTACATCACTGTATTTTTCAGAAGCAGCTTCAAAGATAGGGGAAAACTGTCGACAGGGTGCGCACCAGGGAGCCCAGAAGTCAAAAATGACAATATTGTTATCTTCAACTAGTGCTTCAATTGTTTCTCTTGTTGCTGCTACAACTGCCACTTGTTACTCCAGTATCCATAAATTTGTATGCGTGAATTATAGCTGATGACGGGTGCTACTGTAACGCATTAACTGTGAAATACCTTCTAGCAGTAGGGCGGTGAAGAAGAAACTACAGGTTTTCTGGTTTAACGTACTGAATGACGCCGAGTCGGATTAGTTCTGCGTGTAGAATAGCTGCTCGCTCCATGCAGTCAGGGACTTCGAGTAATTGTTGTTTGAGCGTGTTTTCCAACGGCAATAGATAAATGAGTTGATAGATGATGGTATTAAAATCATCTGGCTCAGGTATGGGAAACTGAGACGAGGTGACGTGTTTTAGTAGTTCAAACATATAGTAGTACTGGTCAGGAATGTGTTCGATGACTTCTTCATGCAGGATCTCTGCCTCGGCAATAAGCAGGCCACCAGGCAGGCTACGCGAGGCATCGATTCTGAAGCGTTGTAGCCCTTCAACCGTGATGCCCAGTAATCCATCGTCACGATTTTGAAAATCGATGATAGTCGCGGTAGTGCCAGTGGTAAAGATTTCAATATCACTGGCGGTTTCTTCACCCTGATAAATCAACACTACGCCAAATGGTTTCTGGTCGCGCATACACTCGGCAATCATATCGGTATAACGAGGTTCGAAAACTTTCAGGGGTAACCTGTTGCCAGGAAGCAATACCGTTTTAACTGGAAATAATGACAGTTCTATCAATGCTATGACTCGCTGTGATTGGCCCAGCGTGGTGAAAGCTGGTTCTCTATATGCAATTGATCAAGGATACGGCTGACTACGAAATCTACCAGATCATCCACCGTATTTACACCCTGATAAAACCCCGGGCTGGGGGGAAGGATGACTGCACCCAGGTTCGATAGTTTAAGCATATTCTCCAGATGGATGCTGGAAAGGGGGGTTTCGCGCGGCACTAGAATCAGTTTACGGCGCTCCTTAAGAATGACATCGGCTGCTCGATGAATGAGGTTGTTGCTTAATCCATAGGCAATCGCTGCCAGGCTACCCATGGAACAGGGGCATACAACCATGGCGTCAGATACTGAAGACCCACTGGCGACAGGCGCTGTCCATTGATCTTTTCCATACACTTGAATCTGTTCTGGCTCACAGCTGAAATATTCGCATAATTGCGTCTGCATTTGCTGAGGTTTGGGCTGGAGCTTGAGATCAGTTTCCATCGCCATCACAATCTGTCCGGGTTGCGAACAGATAAACTGAATTTGCACGCCGCATTTAAGCAATTCCTGCATCAGGCGAATGGTATAGGGCGCACCGGTTGCGCCGGTCATCGCCAGGGTGACTTTATTCATGCGTTGCCCTTGGTTTTTTCATGCTCTGCAAGTTTCTGGTTGGCACTGGATAAACGTGAGATCAGGTTCTCCAGAAATACCCGGTAGTATCTCAGCTGAGTTTCTACCGTTGCTTTATCCAGCAGTGAGCCACTCACCATCATTAATGATACATCGGTTCTTGCAAATATTGATGCCTGTCTGGGTTCTTTGGTGATGAAGGCTATTTCACCGAAACAGTCGCCCTGATGCATTTTGCCAATCACGGCACGATCTTTTTTTACCTCAACGCCGCCTTTGGTGATGATGTAAAAGGCAGTCTCAATCTCACCTTCTGAAAGAATGATCTCGCCTTTCTTGAAATCCAGCCACTCACTGGCATCGACGACCTCAGTAATTTGTTCATCGTTAAAGTCCTTGAAGAATTTAAGGTAGCGCAGGGTTGTCCATTTTTCCTGCATGTCGATACGTTCACCAACGCCACGCAGGCGACCAAAGGCTTTGGATAGTTCGGTCGCCAGATGCGCCGCAGTATCGTAGCGATCGTAGATGATTTTATTCAGGCATTTTTCAGCGATATCGATCACATGCTGGGGCAGGTCAGGACGAATCAGCTTAAGCGGGTCGGGGTCAATATTGGTGATTTGATAAATCAGAGATTCCAGGCTTTTGGCCTTGAATAAGGGGCGTCGTGCAAGTAGCGCATACATGACAGCCCCCAAAGAGTATATATCCGATTGTTCAACCAGCCTTTTTTCAGGGGTAAGTTGCTCGGGGGGCAGGTACATCGGACTGCCCTGTACGGATGTTGGTGCTGATTCACCAAAATCAAAATGCGCAATACTGAAGTCCATGATCTTAACCTCGCCATCGGTGCTGAGCATGATGTTGCCGGGTTTCAGATCGCGATGGATGACCCCCTGGCGATGCACATAATCCAGTCCCTTTGCGCATTGATACATGACATCAACCACCTGATTGGTGGTCAGGGTACGGTCACCGGTGACGTATTCCTGCAGGGTTACACCATCGACGTATTCCATCACGATGTAATTCCAGTCATCCTGTTGGCCTGCATCGTACACAGCGACCACTGCCGGGTGATGCATGCGCCCTGCGGAATAAACTTCAGCAAAAAAATTCTCGCGATTTTTCTGTGCCTGTTGTGGGTTGTTATCATCGTTTAGATGCGCAACCTTGATTGCGACTGGACGTTGGACAAAGGGGTCGTAAGCCTCATACACAACCCCCATAGAGCCCTTGCCTATGGTCCTCTTGATTTCATACTTGGATATTTTCGATGGTTTGGGTGCTGTTTTTGCCATCTCAACGATTCCTTAAGGCCTGAATTAATTTCTGGTGAATGCCATCAAAACCTCCATTGCTCATGATCACTATATTATCCCCGGCGGCGGCGCTATGGATGAGCGAAGCGATGATTTGATCAATTTCTGTATATATTTGCATGCGTGAAGACTGGTCTTTAATTAGAGATTGTATATTCCATTGTAGTTGACCATTATCAAATAGCAGGACTCTGTCGGCAGCGTCAAAAGATGCGCCTAGCGTTTTTTCATGTATCCCAGCCTTCATGGTGTTAGAGCGGGGTTCAAATACTGCTATCAAGCGTCCTTCAGTTTGTTGCTTTAATGCTTCCAGAGTGACTTTAATCGCTGTTGGGTGATGCGCAAAATCATCAATAACGTTGATGCCCTCAATCTCAGCAATCACTTCCTGGCGTCTTTTAACCCCTTTGTAGGATTGCAGGGCTTCAATACCGACAGCCAGTGGAACACCAGCATGTTGCGCGGCGAGCACAGCGGCACAGGCATTCTGTTGATTGAACAGGCCGTGCGGTAGACCTTCCAGCGACCAGTTCTGGTCTGATCTGCGATCATGAATTAATTGCGCTTGAGATTGTATAGCCAGGTCGGCCTGCTCCAGGCCAAAGCTTAAGGTTTCAGACCAGCAACCCATGTTGAGCACTTGCTGAAGATTTTCATCCTGCGCGTTATGGATGACCAGACCATTGCGCGGCACGATACGCATCAGATGGTGGAACTGTTTCTTAATCGCCTGCAGATCTTCGAAGATGTCTGCATGATCATATTCCAGGTTATTCAGGATGAGCGTGCGTGGTGAGTAATGCACAAACTTGCTGCGCTTATCGAAAAATGCGGTGTCGTACTCATCCGCTTCGATGACAAAAAAGGGAGCGCTACCCAGACGGGCCGATTGATTGAAGTTCTGGTTAAGTCCGCCAATCAAAAATCCCGGTTGCAGATTGGCGTATTCCAGAATCCATGCCAGCATGCTGCTGGTGGTGGTTTTACCATGTGTGCCTGCGACGGCCAGTACCCAGCGGTCCCTGAGTAGATGGTCATGCAGCCATTGCGGTCCAGAGATATAGGGCAGGCCTTTTTCCAGGATGAGTTCAATCTGCGGGTTGCCACGTGAGATCGCATTGCCGATGACATACAGATCGGCATCCAGATCCAGGTTGCTTTCCAGGTAGCCATCGCGTAACGCTATACCCGCATCGGCAAGTTGAGTACTCATGGGCGGGTAGACATTAGCATCGGAACCGCAAACCTCATGCCCCAGTTCGCGCGCCAGTAATGCAACGCCCGCCATAAAGGTGCCACAGATGCCCAGGATATAAACTTTCATCAAAAAACTTTCTCTAAAATATATTTGTAAAGTAGAAAAGAGTTAAACGCCAAAAAACCAGCCAGCAGGATATTGATCTGAAATGACCTTATAAAGATCAGAGAGATGATTGCAAGGTTCCAGACCAGTAAAATAAGGTTTATCTCAAATGCCAGTGGACTAAGTTGATCGGGTGTGGGTGACGATAGCAGATAAAATACCGGGATACTGACCAGGGTGACGATCAGATTAATTCCAATCAGTGCAGACATGGTTTGTATCAGGCGTTCTGGCTTCTTTATCAGCTTAAGCATGATGCTACTTATAGCGTAAAGAATGCCGACCTCAATCAGGATCTGGCCGATAATTGAAATCAGACTGAGGTCACTACCCAGTAGGGCATAGCCAGCCATGACATAAGCCAGCAGGGTGACTAGCACCGTGTTGGGATTAAACGGCAGGTTAGAGGGAGATGATAGAAACAGGCACATCTTCACATAGTGTTTCAGGCATACCAGCCAAAGTTTTAGTACATGAGACATTGAGTTTTTATTGATTCCTGTTCCAGCTGTTAAGAAGACGTTGTATGTCCTGCAGCACCACCTCAGCAGAGGTGTAATTGATGGGAATATTAAAGCGCGATGCGCCAGATTCAAGTACCAGGCTGGGGAAACTATTCACACCGATATTGTGCACACTTTGTAATTCGGACTCAAAATCCTGCATTAACTGGGTAGAAAACATGCGCTGTCTGAACTGCTCCAGATCCAGTCCGATGCTAAGTGCAGCTTCATTGAGGGTTTCCAGATCAGAAGGGTTTTTAGCCTGCAAATAGTAAGCCTGCTGAATGGCGAGGGTCATTTCATGTTCCTTATCTGCCATCTGACGCGCCACAATGACCGCACGGCAGGCGGCATAGGTAGAACGCCGCGGTGTATTGCTGGTCCAGAAATCAAAGTTGAACTGAGTGCCGGGGATAACATCACTAATGCGCTTCCAGGTAGCCTGAAGATGATCACGCATGGATTGAGGCATAGGTTCCTCACTATCGGGAGCCAGACCGCCCACCCAGCTTATCAGTTTAATCTGTGCGGGTAATTGTTGCTTGATCTGCTTCCATACAGGACTAAAGCCCCAGCACCAACTGCACATAGGGTCATGCACGTAATACAGTGTAATTGATGGTGAATTGCTCATTAGCGGGGTTCTCAGACAAAATTTGACAGTCAATAATGGTAGAGCATGCAGGGTCGAGTGACTTAGCACATGACCCATCTGGCTCATTTAGATATACTCACGCGCTAATTTATCACGATACTTAAGAAATAATTTATGAGTGAATTATCTGAATACGATGTTAGCACCTTTCAGGGTTTGATACAGGCCCTGCAGACATTCTGGTCTGAACAGGGTTGTGTAGTGTTGCAGCCACTGGATTTAGAAGTGGGTGCTGGCACATTCCACCCCGCCACCTTCCTGAGATCCATTGGTCCTGAACCCTGGAATGCGGCCTATGTGCAGTCCAGTCGCCGCCCTACGGATGGCCGCTATGGTGAAAACCCCAACCGCCTGCAGCATTACTTTCAATTTCAGGTGTTACTCAAGCCAAGCCCGGACAATATTCAGGAACTGTATCTGGGTTCACTACGTGCACTGGGTTTTGACCCGCTGGTGCATGATATCCGATTTGTCGAAGATAACTGGGAATCGCCGACGCTGGGCGCCTGGGGCCTGGGCTGGGAAGTCTGGTTGAATGGTATGGAAGTAACCCAGTTTACCTACTTCCAGCAGGTTGGTGGCCTGGAATGCCGTCCGATACCAGGTGAAATCACCTATGGTCTGGAGCGTATTGCGATGTACGTGCAGGGAGTGGAAAGTATCTATGATCTGGTGTGGACACGCGGCCCGCATGGTGATGTGACCTACGGCGATATTTACCACCAGAACGAGGTTGAGCAATCCACCTACAACTTTGAACACGCCAATACCGATGAATTATTCCACTGGTTCGATGTCTGCGAAGCAGAAAGCCAGAAACTGATTGAGGCAGGATTACCGTTGCCAGCATACGAGCAGGTGATGAAGGCCTCACATACCTTTAATCTGCTGGATGCAAGGCATGCTATCTCGGTCACCGAACGTCAACGTTTTATTCTGCGTGTGCGCACGCTGGCCAGGGGTGTGGCAGAAGCCTTTTACCAGTCACGCGAAAGCCTTGGTTTTCCTTTACTCAAGGGAGGTGCAGCATGAGTGATTGTCTAATCGAACTGGGTACTGAAGAGCTGCCACCTAAGGCCTTGCAGAAACTGTCCAATGCATTTACCGATGGTATCATCAATGGATTAAAGGCCGCAGGGCTTGAGGTAGCACAGGTAGAATCATTCGCTACTCCAAGACGGCTGGCGATGTTGCTGCGTGATGTACCGCTAAAACAGGATGATCAGGTAGTCGAAAAACGCGGACCTGCGCTACAGGCGGCTTATGACGCCGAAGGCAACCCTAGCAAGGCATTGCAGGGCTTTGCGCGTGGTTGCGGGGTCGATGTCTCCGAGTTGCAGCAGAAGCAGACCGAAAAAGGCACCTGGCTGTATTTTGAACAGCAGCAAAAAGGTCAGAGCATACAGGCGCTGTTACCTGCTATTGTGTCAGAGTCTTTGGCAAAACTGCCTATTCCCAAGCGTATGCGCTGGGGAGATCGGTCCGATGAATTTGTGCGTCCGGTACACTGGTTGGTGATGATGCTGGATGAAAGCGTAATCAAAGCCAATATTCTGGGCACCGACGCGGCTGCACAAACCTATGGTCATAGATTCCATGCCCCGCAGGCGTTTACGCTGGCGCAGGCTGCGGATTACGAACAGCGGCTTGAGGGCTCAGCCTATGTGATCGCGAGCTTTGATAAGCGCCGTGCAAAAATCCGTCAGCAGATAGAGGCTAGTGCCGAGCAACTGGGTGGTGCGGTGCAGATGGATGAAGACCTGCTGGACGAGGTGACCGCACTGGTAGAATGGCCTGCCGCGATCAGTGGCCGTTTTGATGAGGAATTTTTGCAGGTGCCAGCGGAAGCACTGGTGACGACCATGCAGGATAATCAGAAGTACTTTGCGGTATTTGATGCCGAGAAAAAACTGTTGCCATACTTTATCACCATCTCAAATATCGAAAGCACTCAGCCGGAAATGGTTTCGCACGGAAATGAGCGCGTTATTCGCCCCCGGTTTTCTGATGCCAAGTTTTTCTGGGAGCAGGATCAGAAGGTCACCCTGTCTTCACGACTACAAAGCCTGGAAACGGTGGTTTTCCAGCAGCAGTTGGGCACCATAGCCGAGAAAGTCATTCGAGTACGTGCGCTGGCAGGTTATCTGGCCGAGAAGCTGTCTGCTGATGTCAGTCAGGCAGAACGGGCAGCCGAGCTTTGTAAATGCGATTTGATGACCGATATGGTTGGGGAATTCCCCAAGTTGCAGGGCATCATGGGTAATTACTATGCGCGTCTGGATGGCGAAGCGGGCGAAGTCGCCGATGCCATTGAGCAACATTACTGGCCTCGCTATGCAGGCGATAAGCTACCTCAAGGTGCCGCCGGGCAAATCGTCGCATTGGCCGATCGTATCGATACCATGCTGGGCATTTTTGCCATCGGACAGAAGCCGACAGGCGTTAAAGATCCCTTTGCTCTAAGGCGCTCGGCACTGGGTATTATCCGCATCCTGATTGAAAAAGAACTGGCGCTGGATATCACCGATGTCTGCCGAAAGGCAGCGCAGGGTCTGGCAGATAAGCTGGATGCTACGGCTTCGGTAGATGATGTGGTTGAGTATATCTATGATCGCCTGAAAGCCTATTATCAGGACCAAAAGATTCGTTTTGATGTGGTTGAGGCAGTGCTGGCTACTGCGCCTACCGAATTAACCGATTTGAATAATCGAGTTGTAGCGGTGAATGCGTTTCTACAGCAGGATGCTGCTGTGGCACTGGCAGCAGCCAATAAACGTATCAGTAATATCCTTCGGAAACAGGAAAAAGCTGTGGCTGAGTCTATTGATGCAGATCTGCTTGTTGAAGCGGCAGAGCAAAGTCTGTATCAGAAATTGACTCAACTGGAAGCAAAAGCAGCAGCCTTTTTTGCCGAACGTGATTATCTGGCCGGACTCAACGCACTGGCAGAGTTACGCCCATCGGTGGATGAGTTTTTTGATAATGTCATGGTGATGGCAGAGGATGAAAGTCTTAAGCAAAACCGACTGGCGCTACTGCAGAAGCTATCAGGACAATTCTTACAGGTGGCCGATTTTTCTCGTATCCAGTAGACAGTAGCGATGAACAAAATGATAATTCTGGATCGTGATGGAGTGATCAATCACGATTCGGATGATTACATCAAGTCGCCCGATGAATGGCTGCCGATAAATGGCAGTCTGGAAGCGATCAAGCGGTTGAAGAGGGCTGGATATCTGGTGACGGTTGCCACCAATCAGTCGGGTATTGGACGTGGCTTGTTTAGCCTGCAAACCTTGCAGGACATGCACGAAAAATTCAGAGGATTACTTGCGCAACGAGATACAGAGATAGATGGTATTTTCTTCTGTCCACATCTGCCGACCGATAATTGCATCTGCCGTAAACCCAAGCCCGGATTGCTATTACAGATCGCACAGAAATTTGACATTAATTTAAAACAAACAGTGTTTGTCGGTGATACCTTCTCTGACATACAGGCAGCCCGCATGGCGGGGGCAATTCCGGCACTGGTGCAAACCGGTAAGGGTATGTCAACCATAGAAAAGCACGGTTTTTTCGAGGATGCTCGGATATATACCGATCTTGCGCATTTTGCGCGCGAAATATTGAGAGGAAGCGAGGCTTGAACCCTATCTATAAATTCTGGCTGGTTTTACGCAGTAGCCTGTTCTGGGTTGTGTTCTTACCATCGGTACTGCTGTTATCTATCTTTCTATCGCTTTCCTTTGTTTTTCCCGTGCGCTTTCGAGTGGCATTGATCAAACAGTGGATTCGCTTAAACTTGGGCTGGATATGGCTGACCTGTGGCCTGGGTTACGAGATTGAAGGGCTGGAAAATATCCCCGAAAAAGGTTTTATCGTGATGAGTAAGCATTCATCAACCTGGGAAACCATAGCTCTGCAGTTATGGTTCCGACCTCTGGTGTGGATCGTAAAACGCGAGCTAATCTGGATACCGTTTTTTGGCTGGGGCCTAAAGATCATGAATGCGATTGCGATCAATCGTGGCACCGGGCGCCAGGCCATCAAACAACTGATTTCAGAAGGCCGTAAACGCATGGATGAAGGTCGTATCGTGATGATATTTCCTGAAGGCACTCGAGTGATGCCCGGACAATACAAGCCATTCAAGCTGGGTGGCGCCATTCTGGCGCAGAAAACTGGTTATTCGATTTTGCCAGTTGCGCATAATGCAGGTGAATTCTGGCCCCGACATAGCTGGATTAAATGGCCCGGCAAGATTAAGGTAGTGATTGGAAAGCCTATTGAACCGGGTGCTAAAAAGCCCGATCAGATTATTGCTGAAGTTGAAGGCTGGATTACTCAAACCGGTGAACGCATCTCTGATAAGGAGCAGTTACGCAAGTTGGGCATTGAGCCCTGATATCATGAGTGGTTCATCTGCATGAAAGGAGCGCTGATGAAAAAAAATATCCGATATATCGTTGTACTGATTGGTAGTGTGTTTTTGTTTTCCTGTGGGGGGAGTTCGGATGACAGTCTTTTCAGTCAGCCGATTGATCAAAATGGTTGTGAAATTCCCCAGCAAAATCGGTACGTACACGAGATTTTGAAGGAATATTATCTGTGGTATCAGCAGGTAGAACCCGTCATTGATTACACAGCTTTTAATTCACCATCTGAGACGCTAGATTTTCTGCGTTACGAGCATCCAGGGCCGGATCGATTTTCCTATATTACCAGCGAGTCTGAATACAGTAGTCTATTCAGCGATGGTCAATATTTTGGGTATGGTGTTTCATTTGAAACCGATGTGGATGGCCGAGTGTGGGTGCGTTTTACGTATGATGATGCGCCAGCAGGCAAGGCAGGTATGCAACGAGGTGATGAAATTGTGTCGATCAATGGGCAGACGCTTACCGATATTACATCTAATCCCGGCTGGGCAAATGATATATTTGGGCCGAATCAGGAAGGCTATCCGATTGACATGGTGTTGCGTAAAGCCAATGGTTCTAGCTCATCGATTCATATGCTAAAGACCACGGTCAATATCAATACGGTATTACATAGTAGTGTCATCGATGGCGGCGCTATCAAGACAGGTTATCTGGTATTTAAAAGCTTTCTGGAAACTTCTCCTGCCGAGTTGGCAACAGTTTTTGCCGAGTTCAAGGCTGCCGGGGTAAATCGGGTGATTCTGGACTTGCGCTATAATACTGGGGGCCGAGTATCGGTAGCAAATACCCTGGCCAGTTATCTGAATAAGGTGGATAACAATACCAGCCTGTTCAGTAGATTGACTTTTAATGATAAACATCAGCAAGAGAATCACGATTATCTCCTGGAGCAGTTAAACAATGCTTTGACTCTGGACCAACTAATAGTGATTACCACTAATTCAACCTGCTCTGCCAGTGAAATGATAATAAATGGGCTGTCGCCATATATATCGGTGAAAACCGTAGGAAGTACCACCTGTGGTAAACCGGTAGGTATGAATCCCTTCTTTTTCTGTGGCAACGCAATGTCGCCGATTACATTTGAAGCTCAAAACAAAAATGCGATAGGCGGGTATTTTGATGGAATTGCAGCCGATTGTCCGGCGCAAGATAATGTCAAGATTGGTTTTGGTGATACTACCGATCCCATGTTATCGCATGCGCTTTACCTGGCTGAGTCCGGTAATTGTATGACCACCTCTGCACGAGCATCTGGACTTGCCTCCATACCACCCATTCCTCGAGGGGCTGGGTCACTAAAAGAGATTATTGGTGCGTATTAGCCTGTTGCTATTGTGCCTGTTAGTGGTCATGCCGGTTCATGCTGCATGGACTGGCATAGCTGCGTTTATAATAGATGGCGAGTCGGACTGGTTGTTGGGAAGCAATGTAGTGGAAAACGATTTCGCCAAATATGGCCTGAGAATTGAAGAGAAAACTGAGGTTAATCTGCGTATAGGTGCCAGTGCCGGGTTGTTTGGTCTAAAGTTGCTGGATAAGGCAGCGGTGTTGCCGTTTGAAAAGTACGAGGGGGAGTTCATCTCCTTCTATCTGCGTTGGCCAGAGCAATTGTCTGATTCAATAAGAGTGCATTCGCTATTTAATTATGAGTACCACACAGGTAACCAAAATGATGACCTTGATAACGAAATCAACTGGACTGAAGTATCTCTGGAGCTGGGCATAAGTACACAGCTAGGGCGTTTTTCCATTCGACCATTTGCTGATTATCGATATGTGGATGGTGATATTAGCGGCCCAACGTCGGCCCGATTGCTGGAGCTGGATAAACACTACAGCAGTGGTCTGATACTGGATTACTTTGTCGAGAAAACAGCGTTTGTGCGTCTGCGCCTTAGTAGTGGTGCATACCGGTCATTTTTAATTAGCCTGGCACGCGAGTTTTAGCGTTATTTTTCAAGTTTAGCAATCGATCGAAGATATCCATTTTGTGCCCAGGATTCTTATATTCATCAGGTGTAAATCGATGGTAGCGAATCGGGTTGGCGGTCAACTGCGGATTCCAGATTGAAAGAATTATCAGAGGGCTGAGGATTATGTTTCGGGAAAAACTTCAGCCCAGCGTTTCACTCCATGCCGCTATGGCGCGGTGTCTAAAGCAGCTAGTGCCTTGATGATTGAAGGATAGTCAAAATTCTCGGCCAGTCTGGACAGGGTGTGGGCCAGTCCTGCGTCAACCTTGCTCAGCTGCTGTATTACTTCGTTGATGCGTCCGATTTCCAGGCTCTCTACTGCTTCTTTTAGCTCCTTACGCAAGGACTCTGGCAATGCTGCCAACATTTCTGGCTCTAGCCTGGTCGGAACGATGGGCTCTGTAGTGCCGGTATTGTATGTGTATTGCAGGCCGAGCTGCCTGGCCAGACAGTCGTAGATTTCATGGATGCGGTAGGGTTTGCTCACGAAGTCATCCATTCCCGCTTCCCGCATTTCCTGCTCCTGCTCCCTGAACGCCGACGCGGTTACTGCAACAATCTTCACGTCACGGCCTTCTGGGATTGCGCGAATGCGCCGCGTGGCCTCTATGCCGTCCATGACATGCATACGGCGATCCATCCATATGAGATGCGGATGCCACTCCTTGAATAGTCTCATGCATTCTTCCCCATTTGCCGCCACCTTCACCTCAAGGTTGATTCTGGTCATGAGCCTGGTCATAAGCAGCTGATTTTCCAACTGGTCCTCGGCAATCAGAATGCGACGGGTAGGTTGTCCGGGAGCTAGTCCAACTACCTCGCCCTTGCCGTTGTGCACTAACTCGGCAATAGCCGCAGTATCAACCAGTTCGACCGGCAATTCGATCCGAAACACAGAGCCTTTACCAGGCTTGCTCTCAACAGTGATGGTGCCCCCCATTAACTCGATAAACTGGTGGGTTATGGTCAGGCCCAGGCCGGTACCCTTCTGTTCTGCACCCTGGTTCAATTGCACGAAGGGCTTGAAGATTTGCTTCAGCCCTTGCTGATCGATACCGGGGCCGCTGTCCTCAACTTCGATCAGCAAATGGCAACGGTCATTCTGCTTCACGCCTAACCGGATAGAGACACCCCCGGTTTTGGTGAACTTAATCGCATTGCCGACCAGATTGACCAGGATCTGCCGTAGGCGTACTTCGTCCCCCTGGATGTGGCTGGGAAACTGGGACGACTGATCGAAGCGCAGGTAAAGTCCCTTGCTTTCTGCCCGCAAGTGCATCATGTTGACGACGTCACGTACCATTGCATCTAGATCGAAAGGAGCAATCTCCAGTTTAAGGCGGCCCGCCTCCATCTTGGTCATTTCCAGGACATCGTTGATCAGAGACAGCAGGTGCTCACCGCTGCGGTTGATGATGTTGAGGCTCTCGGCGTTGCTGTCCGTTATCTGGGGATCCTGCCGCATCAAGCTGGAGAACCCGAGAATAGCGTTAAGGGGAGTCCTCAGCTCATGGCTCATATTTGCCAGGAAGATGCTCTTGGCACGATTTGCCTGTTCGGCCTGTTCTTTGGTGATCTCCAACTGCTCGGTCCGTTCTTTGACTAGCTCTTCCAGATGGTCCCGGTGCAGCCGCAAAGCTTCCTCGGCCTGTTTGCGCTCGGTAATATCTCGGAACGATTCGATAACCTTGATCACGGCACCTTTCTCATCAAAAATGGGAGCGGCGATAAGCTCAACGATTCTTTCCTCTCCAGTGTTGCTAAGGTGGATGTGTTCCATCGAGACCTGGCGTTTGGTTGCAAAAACCCGTTCAAAGGGGCAGGGATGCTCTTCACCGCTACACGGTTGATCTCGGTCGTGACCAACCTGATAGCACTTCAGGGGGCCTTCAGTTGGGTCGAGAGAGCCAGCCATGGTCAGCACAGTTCGGTTTGCCAGGGCTATGGTGTAATCATCATTGATCACCATCAGAGCTTCGGGAAACCCGTCTATAACCGTCTGCATAAAACCCTGAGCTCGTTCCCGCTCCTGTTGCGCCAATACGGATTGCCTGAGACGTGATTGAAGATATGATGCATAAATAAAACCGGCTGCGATTGCCAGCAGCCAGGGCCAATACTGCCGCCAGAAATCGCCAAGAGTGACTTCCCCGTAATTTTGGTAAGGAGACAGATGCAGCTCCATCAGAGCTTCGTGCACCGGCTGATAGTTCTGGGGAATCGTCCATCCGGCATAGCGCCCGGTAATCGCAGCGGGACTGGAACTGGGCATGCGCATCAAAGCCAGAGCGACCTGTTTTGCTAGCACCTCGCTGGTATGCGGTGATTTTGCCAGCGGCCACTCTGGATAATGCGCAGTGGAGTGCAGAAAACCAAAGCTTCTATTGCAGTGCTCGTGGGTCGTGATCAACTTAAATTGAGCCAGATCAATCTTCCCCTCCAATGCCATACGCTCTAGCGTATCGCTTCGCACAAAACCCGCATCTACAGTTCGATCACGCACCGCATAAACAACCGCATCGTGGGTTCCGCCGAAGGTTAATGTTTTGAAATCGTGGTGGGGGTCAATGTCATGGCTTAGCATCTCACGCCATTCCATATGCCAGCCGCCGAGGGATCGCTCATTCACTGCCATAACGTTTTTATCTATCAGATTATTCAGCTCATTCAAATCCGAGCGATCCGCCCGGGTAAAAATGACACCGGCAAAAACGGCATGCCCCGTTCCGTCCGATTGTATGTTGTTTAAGGTGACAATTCGGGTGACGCCCAACAGAACCTCCAGTTCGACGTAAAACGATGAATTGGCAAAGATAAAATCAACCTTTCGATTGGCTACCGCCTCAAAAATCTCATCAAAATCCAGCGGTAGTATCGAAAAGGAATGGTCTGGGATTTGCTGAGAAAGGTAGTCGGCGGTAGGCCTCCACTGGTCAAGGCTCTGCTGCCGACCGCGCTTGGCCAGCACTCCGATACGGATGCATGCGGCCTCATCGCCTTCCGATGTGGCACATGGTGGCAGGCTGTAAGCGGATCGATCAACAGGCTGTTGCTTGTCAATAGTTGACCGTTTCCCTGCGGCCAACTGGGATGCTTCAGGTGTAGGAGTTGTGGAGAAGGAGGCGCTGGCAGCAGAGGTTGATAGCAAAGAATCACCTGCTGGCTTATTTAACGAGGCAGATGCGGACTGGGCATAGCCGGTCGGCATTAGTCCAGGCAAGACAATGACTATCGTTAGCGCTAAAGCTATTATGACTGTTCGCATCTTCGCTGCTTTCCTCCCTGCACCATCTATAGCAGGCGGGATGTGTTTAAGCCAGTCCATTGTTAACTTCTGGAGTGAACAAACAAAGATATCTATGGACGTGTCCTTAAACTCAAATAATTGAGTTTTTATGGTTTTGTTGATGCCTTGTTTTAGATTGACAGTGATTAAGCCTTTTTGTTATCGATTTTCGACATCTTCATAGAAATATTTTGAGGTTATTTGGTTAAATAATCTTCTTATATTCGCTCTTTTATGGGGCGATTTTCACGGGTGTTCAATAGGTGGCTGTCTATGTTTAATACCATTTTTGCGATTGCGCCTGAGCCAGGGGAGTAATCGATCCTTCCTGATCAGTCTGGCGCGTGAGTTTTAGCGTTATTTTAAAGAATCTCTAATACATCCTCCGGTAAGAGGAAAGCAAAACCGCGCAAGAGTTAGCCTAAGGATCCTCTGATTGAATCAGAGGATCCCTGGCCCATCTCAGCTAGTATTTTCAGTATTGTTGACGTTATCTCTTTATGGTAGCCTGCTCCTCCGCTGAGCGTTGATGTAATTAACGTCTCGTTAATCAGACCAAAAGGAGCCTTGATCCGCTATGTCCAGTCCTGGAAATTTCATACCCGTTCCTGC
Source organism: Gammaproteobacteria bacterium (assembly GCA_050295575.1). Taxonomy (GTDB): domain Bacteria; phylum Pseudomonadota; class Gammaproteobacteria; genus JACNJF01. The sequence goes on from JBNKPX010000017.1 coordinate 36,318, forward strand.
AGTTTCCGACCCGGTAATCGCAGGTAAAAATAAAACCGGCATTGCCGTATATTGCACTCAAGACGCACTCACTGAATACAACGGCCTCGTCGCGCTTGCTCAAAGTGGAAACTACTGGGCTCAGGCTATCGTAAAGGGTATATCGGGTCTGGCCTCCAGCCGACTCAGCATGGATAACGTATTCACCGAGCCGGGGAAAATTGCCTACGGGCCGGGTATTTTTTACGTCGCGCTACCCGGCGTAACCGCGACCTTCGAGGCGCTGACCAATGGCTCGTTCAAGCTGATGAGCCTTAAAATCGATCCGGGCAATCCGAATTATTTTCAAGGCCAAAGAGCGCAGAGAAATCCGGGGCTTTGGCGGGTGAAGCGCGAGACCGAATTTGGTTCTGATAGTGATTATTGGAAAGCCACATTTGTCCGCAATGGACAACTGTTCAAGAAGCATCAAGACCGCTATGTCGTTATTTCCGACCTGTCTTTTTCCGAAGTCGATGAGGCCGCCAGATATGCTAGCGCGAGCCTCCAGGGCATTAACAGCACAGTCAGGGATCTGATAGAGCGCCGCGGATTCGATATGCACTTTACCCCTGGGAATCAACGTGCCGATGGCCTGGTAAACAGCAAGCAGGCCATCAACCGCGTAACCCCTGCAGCGATGATCCGGGATTCCGCGCAGGTACTGGCGCATACCATGTACCTGGCCCGCAACAATGACAACATTCAGTGGTTTTCCGATTGGGACGGTTCCAAGGTCCTGACCCAGGCGATGCAAATGCTGGTCAACCAGAATGTCAAGCTGGATAAACATACCATCCTGATGAACCATCCAACTTCCAGGCCCAGCCAGGCATTGCGGCTGGGTGAAGCGCTCGGCTTGAAGCCTTTTGACGATCGTGGGGTTATTAGTAAGGGCATCCCGAGCGGCAAAGAGATCATTGGGCGGCTGGGTTTTCTCGATCTGCCGATGGCATCACTGAAAAGACTGTTTCAGGGAAAAACCTCACCCAAACAAGCCCTGGTTCGCTCCACGGATTCTGCATTGTCACTGACAGGGAGTACGGTAAGCGCCCTGGGGGTTTTGGCTGCTGTGGGTTTCACGGCAGCCGGCTCGCCGATTGTCGGCGCTGTGGGCGCAGCAGTCTCTGTCACTAATCTGATCGTCAATGCCTACCGTAACCGACGGAGAAGAAATTGAAGCCAGCAGCCGGTTGGGAGGATAACAGCGCATGATGAATTTCCAGATCAAGCTGCGTCAGCAAATCGGCTTCTGCGACCCCGTGGGGCCTGCGTTCAGCTTCGCCCGGAAATACCGGTTCTCTATCGAGGGCACAGAGATTGAGTTTCGGGCGCCGAGACATAGGCCCATGATCAAGTCTCAAAAAGCCTTTATACCCGATAAAGCATACTGGTATGACAGCCCAAAAATGCACTTCAGATCCTTAGACCCGAATCACAAGGCGTTGGACAAATGGCAGAGCGTCGGTCTGTTCTGGCATGACTGGGCGTTTAATGGCCCCTGGTTTACCGGGTGCCTGGCCCATGTCTCTTTGGGTATTGCTATATACCAGGCCAAATCTCCCGCCAAAGCGGTTTCCTATTTTCACCCCAGGGCTTTTGAGCAAACCATTGGGGATTTTTTAACTGACATCTATTCATGGGAAAAAGAAGGTGGCAGGCACGAATACCAGGCCCCCATCAACTGGCAGCCGGTCGATTCCCTGGGCGTGCCCGCCGCACGGCTCGAGGTGATTTCAGATGGCAGCGTAGGGTTATACTCCAAGGACATCAAGCTTTACTTCCCTATCGATAACGATCACTTTGTCGCTATGGGTTTTCGCCCTTCCCGGAGTGCACCGGGCACCACCGAAGCAGAGATCGACAAACTCATTGGTTATAAAAACCTGGGCGAGTTGATCGACAATATCATCGGCAGTGTTAAGGTTACCTTGTCCGCGGAAGCCAAAGCTCAACAGGAAGAGGCCATCAAAGGGCTTGAGGATACCCGACTCACCAGGACCTTTTTACCGATGAAGTGGAAATGACTTTAACTGGTGTGATGAAATTTCCTGTCCAGGAGCAGAGAGGCAAACAGCCCCAGTGGGGCAGGCCCTGGTTCCAGCAGCCGGTTGGCACGGTAACCGCACATGATGAATTTCCAGATCAAGCTGCGCCAGCAAATCGGTTTCTGTGAGCCGGTGGTGTTCAATAGATGGCTGTCCATGTTTATATATTATCTCTACGTTCGCTTCCATTACGGCATTGATTTTCGAGAATACTTCCACCTCTGGCAAGTCGATGCCGCTGAACAGCGCATGATGGAAATGATTAAACTGACTTTTCCAAATCGACTGATGGGGCCGGAAGGCTGACTAATCAATCGGTTTGAAGTTTTAGATAACAAACCGGAGTGAACTCTTGGTAAATAGTGCATTCTTTACTGGTTTTCATTGCTGCAGTCAGTAGTGTTTTCCGTATAATCACCCATTCAAATAAAACCAGATAATCAGGGAGATCCCTCATGGTACGGGTCAGTTGTTTAAATCGTTTTTCAACCTTTCGGGCCAGCCTCGTTACGTTTGCACTGCTGACAGGGTTGGCAGGCTGTGGTGGAGGTGGCGGTGGTTCCAAGCCGAGCCTGAGCATTGAAGGTACTACAGTTACCGAAGGTGATGCTGATAATATTGTAATGAATTTCACTGTTACCCTGAGTGAAGAAGCTGCGGCAGATTTGACGTTTAGCTACCACACTGGCGACGGTACTGCCGAAGTTGCCGAAGGCGATTACACTGCTGCCAATGGTACGCTCACCATTGCAAAGGGAAGCAGGACTGCTAATGCAAGTATTCCCGTTTATGTAAATGGTGATGATGACTTTGAAGCCGATGAAACAATTCAACTGATTGTTAATAATGCTCAAGGTATCAGCCTTGATCAACCCAGTTACAGCGGCACTGGAGCCATTACGAATGATGATGATGCCGACCCGGCTGGTTATTACACAGGTAGCGCCAATGTCAATGGTACCAGTCTCAATGTAACTGCGATGGTCTATAACAAGCGCATCCTGATGTTTAATACTGACGAAAATGTGCTTTATGACATTAATCTTGATACTGTCACGCTAACCACTTACAGTGCTTCAGCGCAAGTTTATGTTAATGGTGATATTGCAGGTACTTCGTCTCGTAAGGATGTCTCGCTCACCGGCAGTACTGACGAGGCCAACATTAGTGGGAGCTTTTCTGGTTCGACTGGTTTCGGTGAGGGCAGCTTTACATTGTCCTATGATGATAACAATAACACCGGGGCAACTTTGGCGAGGATTGAAACCTTAGGGTTGAATCAGTGGTCAGGGAACCTTTATTCGGTAGATACAGTAATTGGTAGCTTTGGTTTTGATGCGTCAGGTGAATGGGGAGGGGGGAACAACAATGTGCCGGTGTGTATATTCGGTGGGGACGAGGCAATGACAATAGGCGGTAGTACTACGATTCCCTCGAGTAGTGTGAACATTTTTCAGATATCTAACCATGTATTTGATTCCGTCAACTGCAACTACGTTGGAAATGGCTACACTGGATTAGGCTCTGTCATTGACGTTGCGGGTACTGATGATGGACTGGTGTTCGCCGAGACCAACGGTACCTACGCAGTATTTTCAGTCATGACGCGTACCCCATAATTAATTAAGCTATTTGAAAAATTAAGGTTCGCCTCATGTTTAAATTGCAAAGACTTGGTTTTGTACTTCTACTTTTTTGCCTGCATGGCGTATCCCATGCGTTACCCCAGGGTGGCCAAATCGTTGGTGGTTCCGGTAGTATTACCCAACAACAGAATCTTACCGATATTCGCCAGCATACCCAGTCGCTTGCGATTAACTGGAATAGTTTTAATCTCTCAGAACAAGATGTCGTCAATTTCTATCAACCAAGTGCTTCGTCCATTGCACTGAATCGAATCCTAAGCAGCAATGCTTCGCAAATTTTTGGTCAGATTAATGCCAATGGACGGGTTGTTTTGGTCAATTCAAACGGAGTTTTCTTTGGTCAGACTGCATCGGTCAATGTTGGCGGATTGATCGCTTCCGGTTTGGATATCGGTGTCAATGATTTCATGAATGGTGATTACCGTTTCAATGCGACTGACAGTGCTGATGGTATCGTTAAAAATAGTGGCACAATCCAGGCATCGCTAGGTGGTTCAGTGGCTTTGCTGGGAAAGCAAGTGGAGAACAGTGGATATATCGGTGCCAACCTAGGATCCGTGGCGCTGGCAACAGGTCACCAGGCTGTCCTGAGTTTTGACCCTGAAGGTTTATTAGGTATCCGTATTACTGATGCAGTGCTGCACGATGAGTTAGGTGTCGATCCAGCTCTGGTCAATAGTGGTGAAATTGAAGCGGCAGGTGGACGAGTCTTGCTAACCGCGAGCCAGTCAAGGGATATATTTTCAAATGCTGTCAACCACAGCAGTATTGAACAAGCCACAAGCGCCGTGGTGTACGAGGATGGTAGTTTTACTCTGGGTGGTGGGGGCGATGTCGTTAACAGTGGCAGTATCAGTGTCTCCAGCGATGCAAAAGATCCGGGTGCGGGCCAGGTTGTTGTGCTGGGCGAGAATATCACTTCAGGAGGCCATATAACTGCAGACGCGGTGAATGCCTCTGGTGGCGATATCGAACTGCATGCAAATGATACGCTGACCCTGCAACAGAATAGCCTGACTACGGCGCGTTCCGAATCGGATGGCAATGGCGGGATTATTCTTTTACTGGGGCAAAATGTCGGTTTGTTCGGTCAGAGCAAAGTCGATGCCTCAGGCTCTTTGGATGGGGGCACTGTACTCATGGGTGGTGATCAGCAAGGCCAAAACAAATATATACGTAATGCCGAGTTCCTTTATCTTGGTGAGCTGACAAAAATTAATGCTGATTCACTGGATAATGGTAATGGTGGCAAAGTGATAGCTTTTGCTGATGATACAGCACGAATCTATGGGAGTTTATCAGCCAGGGGCGGGAGCCAGGGTGGAGATGGTGGGTTTATTGAGACCTCAGGGAAAAAAGGCTTTCAGATTTTGTCTGCTCCAGATGTAAGCGCGGAACACGGCACGGGCGGTTCCTGGTTGATTGATCCAAACAATATTACGATTGTGGGAGGTAATGGATTTACCAATATCTTTCAATCTGATTCCCCCAGTCCCCCTACAAACCCCTTTACGACGACTGATGATGGTGCGGTGCTTGGTGTTGATTTAATAATAGATGCGCTAATGGGTAATGAAGTTGATGTAACCATAACCACTGCTAATGCTGATGCGGATAACAGTTCAAGTGGTGTTGGTACGGAAAATGGGAATATTACGCTGGCTACTAATCTTGATTTCGACGGTATTGGTACTGGTGACTCGCTGACGTTTAATGCAATAGGGGGTATAAGCATAAACTTTAATCAGCGAATCGAGGATGGGACAGGAACTGACGACTCATTAAATCTCAATCTCTACGCTAGCGGTGCTGTCAGCATCGGTGGCAGCGCCCAGGTAGCCACTAACGGCGGCAGCCTCACCGTAGGCTACATCGACCAAAACAATTCAGCCAATAACATCATTCCCAGCAGTTTCACCAACTCCGGCACCATAAATACCTCAGGGCTCGCTGGTGGTGACATCACCATCAGCACCTCTGGTGATGCGAGCCTGGGTAGTCTGGATGTACATGACACTCATCCTGATGGTACCACTGTGTCAGACTATAATGGCGGCGGTGCCATATTGGTCAATGCCGGTAACGACATCATAGTCTCTGAGGAATATGACTTTAATGGTACCGTTGGGAACCTGGTGGGTGAAGACAACACCTCGATTACTTTAAACGCTGACAATGACATCAACATCGAAGCGAGTATTGTTGATAAAAGTGGCAGCTTTTGGGATACGCAAAATATCATTCTGAATGCGGACCATGACACGAGCGGGGTGGGTACGGTCAATATCAATGCGAATATTTATCTGGGTGGCGGTAATCTAACCGTCACCGGATATGGCTTTGATAGTTCGGGTTATACCATCAATACCGACTACTCCCGTTCAACTGGTGATAACCCGACCACCAACGGTGGGAATGTCTCGCTTACCATGACTGGCCCGGTCACGCTGGGTAGTATCATCACCGAACAGCAAAGCATCTGTGGTACCGGTGGTAGTGATATTTGCGGTAATGTCTCAATTAAAACCGGTGGTGCAGTCAGTATTGGAAGTAGCGCACAGATAACAACCTATGGAGGTGGTTTTACTGTAGAGGGCTGGACCGATGTTGCTTCGAGCACTACCTATACCCCTGCAAGCTTCACCATGAACAGCGGCAGTTCAATATCTACCACTGGTGGGGGGAATATGGCTGGCGGCGCTATTACGATTAGCACAAATATTGTTGATATAGGCGATCCTACGCTGGACGGCTCGATAAAGATCACCAGCCTGACCGCCAATGGTGGCTCAGCTGCGGATGCTATTGGAACCTCTGGATTGAACGGCGGTGAGATTAAATTATTAGCCGAAGGTGATATCGATATCACAGGGGCTGTAACCAGTAACGGATCGGTTGGTGATTTTCATAATGAAGCCAGCGCAGGTTATTATGGTCAAAACGGAGGCGATGGCGGTGCGATAACTCTGTCCTCAACTTCAGGTAGCATCAATGTCGAAAGCACCTTATCTTCCCTTGGAGGCAATGGAGATGGCGATAGCGATACCGGTGTCGCTGCTGACCCGGCTAACGGTGGAAATGGGGGCGAAGTAAAAGTTACAGCAACATCCGGTACGGTATCGGTGGCAGCTATCTCTACACGAGGTGGCGCGGCAATAGGAGGTGATGTTTCTGTTGATGATTCGACCGAGCCCGGAGTTAGCCCTGGAGCCTATGCAAAATCCGGCAATGGTGGAAATATTACCATTGCTTCTGGCTCCATTACCATGAGCGGCAATCTGGACAGCAGGGCTGGTAATCTACCCAGTAAGGGTAGTGCCGGAGCAGGAGGCGCTATCTCGATTCAGGGTGATGCAGTACTTGCAAGCAATATCGCCCTGAATAGCAATGTGGGTAGTGGTACTAATCCACCAGATGTCGATGGCACTGACGGCAGTGTGACCTTTACTGGTACCCTCAATGCCCAGACCTCGAAAATCCAGACACTGGACATTGATAGTGGCAGTATCAACTTTCAGGAAATAATCGGCGGCACCACCCCACTGGGCTCTCTGACCCTGAATGCTACCGGCGTTATTGATGCAGGCAGTAACGCCATCACAGCGGCTTCCCTTTTCGTCACCAACTCCAGCAGCTTCACCTCTGGCGATATAGAGACCTCAGGCACTGTGGTGACGGGGGATGCCGCAGGTCAAAACGGCGGTAACATTACGATAACGTCACAGGACATTACAGTCGGTGCATTAACCACGAATGGAAGCGATGCCTCGGGTATCTTGGATAATAATGGCGGAGATGGTGGCGCTGTGAGCCTGACTGCAACGCATAACGACGGCACCCCCTCGATTACATTAAATGGTGATATCAATGCTCTTGGCGGAGGTGCAACAGGTAATGGCACGGTTGGAAGTACAGGCACTAAAACGATCAGTGTCAATGGTTCTGGCAGTGCAGAAGGCAGTGTAATCATTGGTTACACTGGCATCTTTACTGATAGTTTTACAGTTGCAGGTAATACCAGCTCCGACACTCTCACAGGGCCAACGTTAACTGGCACCAATAGTTGGGATATTGATGGGGAGTATGATGGCACTCTGAATACAAAGCTCACCTTCACCAATTTTGAAAACCTGGTGGGTGGTAGTGCTAATGACGATTTTATATTTAGTAGCAACGGTAAAATGGTTTCCGTTGATGGGGGTACAGGCGGCACTGATAGTATTACCGGACGCTATATCACCAATATCTGGACCCTTACGGGCGCCAATGAAGGTAGTCTCTACCTGCAAAATGGTAACTCGTCCCCTCAATCCTATATTCAAACCTTTCTCAATATCGATACCCTCAGCGGTAATTCAGCTAGCGATACTCTGCAAATTGACAATAGCTACAACACCGCCCTGAGCTGGACGATTAATGCCAGCGGGGAAGGTGATCTCGCGCATACATTTGGTGGAAACGGAGCGATCAGTTTCACCGGTATGGAAAACCTCGTCGGTAGCCCTGAGGTAGACAGCTTTACAATTAGCGATGCCACCGCAAGCATCAATATCGATGGCGCAGGTAGCTCCGATTCGTTGATTGCATCAAGTACCGGCAACAACAGCTGGAGCATAAATGGCAGCAACAGCCAGACGCTGGTATCGGATACCTCGGGCGCTGGTACGGTAACTTTTACCAGGATTGAAAATCTGGTGGGTGGAGCGCTAAATGATGAATTTGATTTCAGTGGCGGCGGTTCAGCGGGTTCGGTGACCGGTAATGGTGGCAGCAATACCATCATCGGCCAGAATGCCTTGAATGAGTGGACGCTCACCACAGCCCAGACCGGGCATGTCGCGATTGGCGGTATAGACTATATCGATAACTTTAGTGATATTCAGATCCTGCAGGGTGGAACCGGTACCGACACTTTAACTGGTCGTGATGTTAACAACCATTGGGTTATTGATGTCAGCAACGGCAATTATGTTGAGGAAGATGTGGCGACACCGACAGATCGTGTGGCTTTCAGTGAAATGGAAAATCTGGTCGGCGGTACCAGCGATGACCGTTTTGATTTCTCAGCGGTTGGTTCAGTTGCGGATATCAAAGGCAATGGTGGTAGCAATACCATCATCGGCCAGAATGACTTGAATGTGTGGACGCTCACTACAGCCCAAACCGGGCATGTCTCAATTGGTGGTATCGGCTATATCGATAGCTTTAGTGATATTCAGATCCTGCAGGGTGGAACCGGTATCGACACTTTAACTGGTCGTGATGTTAACAACCATTGGGTTATTGATGTCAGCAACGGCAACTATGTTGAGGAAGATGTGGCGACACCGACAGATCGTGTGGCTTTCAGTGAAATGGAAAATCTGGTCGGCGGTACCAGCGATGATCGTTTTGATTTCTCAGCGGGTGGTTCGGTAGTAGATATCAACGGTAATGGTGGTAGCAATACCATCATCGGCCAGAATGACTTGAATGCCTGGATGCTCACCACAGCCCAAACTGGGCATGTCGCGATTGGTGGTACCGACTATATCGATAACTTTAGTGATATTCAGGTCCTGCAGGGTGGAACCGGTATCGACACTTTAACTGGTCGTGATGTTAACAACCATTGGGTTATTGATGTCAGCAACGGCAACTATGTTGAGGAAGATGTGGCGACACCGACAGATCGTGTGGCTTTCAGTGAAATGGAAAATCTGGTCGGCGGTACCAG
>JBNKPX010000018.1:0-44351 GCA_050295575.1 Gammaproteobacteria bacterium
ACAACGTTTGATTTACCGCTAGCGTTTGGCCCATAGATTGCTGCGCTACGAATAACTTTAGGAATCGCTTTTATTCCTGTAGCTAAAGTATGAGAGTTCAAAAATGTCGAGTCCTTAGATGCAACCATGCTTAGCGATGCTTCTTCCCTTATTGACCTGAAATTTTTAACGTTGAAATCTAAAAGCATATTACAGAACCATTGTATATATCGTTAAACATTGAAGAATTTGTGCAAAATTCAATTATATAATGGTGTATAGCATAATTATTTATGACTTGCACGCTTCTGTGATTTTTAGTGATCAAACATTTTCGTAGAATAAGCATAATAAACATAGATACCTAGTGCGATATTGAACATTCGGCTCAGAGCTAGTCTTAGGAAGCAACCTCAACCTGAACGCCGTCGGCGATATCCTCAGCAGTCTCGACAGCCTCTACAAAGAGACCGAGAAATCAGCCGGTCAAACTAGTGCAACTGCTGCTGCCAGCACCCTGTCCGCTGGGGGCAATGTCAACTTCGATGCCAGTCGCGTCACCATTGCCGGTTCTGATGTCATCGCAGGCGGTAACATCCAGGCCACAACCGACGTAGGCGATATCCAGATAATCGGTGCCAATGAAGCGGGTAGTTACTACAACCGCGAAAAGGAAATCAACATCGGGCTGGGTGATATCGTCAACCAGGTAAGTGATATCGAAGGTAAGGTCGATGACCTGACCGATAATGGCCAGGCCAGCTTTACAGTAGCTAATGCCGATTATCATAGTGCAGATAACAAAGGACAAAACAGCGCCGATCGAGCCAGCCAGCTGCAAGCCGCAGGCGACATCAAACTCGAATCCGCAGGCGATATCGTCATCACCGGCTCCGATGTCATCGCCGATAGCGATGCCAATCAAAACGGTGACCTAAGCCTGAAAGCCGACGGCGATGTACTCATCACCGAATCTAGCCAAACCGCCAGCAATCAATCTGAGACTGTCGATGGTAGCGCAGAACTAGGCGTTGTAGTACAGCATCAGGTAGTAGAAGTCGATAAATCCATCGAAGAACTCAAAGACGCCAAAGAGCAACTCAAACAGGCCGAAGAAGACTACCGACAATATCAGAAAGACCTTCGTGTCCTGAGTGATAGACGCGACCAGCTCGTCGCCGACTACAATGCCGAAATCCCTGGTGTGCGCTACGACGACATCCAGACTCTGGACAACCTCATCAACGACCTCGAAGGTGACAAAGACTGGTATCAGGCAGGAGTAGTACTGGCCTCCGCCAACCTGGTGAGTAAAAACCACCCTGCTGGCACAGCAAACAGCCGCTGCAATTAACAGTGAAGGCACCTGGGGTTTTAACGCAGGACTCCAGCTCAAAATCGACGCCACCCAAACCCAGAGCGATGTAACCTCAAGCACTGCAAGAGGCAGCCTGCTGGCCGGTAATAACATCAACATCCAGACCGGAACCAATGCGACACAAGGCACAGATGACGCTGGAGCGGTGCAAATCAAAGGCAGCGACCTGCAAGCCACACAGGACATCAACATCACCACCGGTGAGCTGACTATTGAGGCCAGTCGCAATAGCCAGCAAAGCCAGAGCAATACCCAGCATGTAGATGCCACCATCGCACAAACTGTATACGGTGCAGCAGGCGGCCCAACCGTCAACGCCAACATCAGTCGAGGTGAAGGTCAGGAAAGCAGTAGCACAGTCAACAACAGCACATTGACAGCGCAGAACATCAATCTTAGTAGTGAAGGTGATACTACTATCGATGGAGCCAACATCGGAGCAACAGAAAAACTCAACCTCAATGTTGGTGGCAACCTGATTGTTGCCTCACAGCAAAATACCTATAGCAGCAATAGCCACAATGCAGGCATCAGTGGTGGCTTTGGTTTAGGCGCTGATGCCAGTGCCGAGCAAAATGGTAAAACAATCAGCACCGTAACCGACAACATCGGACAGAGCAATGGCGAAGTCAGCAGTATCAGCGCAGGACTTAATGCCGGTAGTGGTAGAACAACCGTAAGGCAAACCGAGCTGACAACGCTCACCGGTAATAGTGTTGATATCAATGTCACCAACAAGACCACGATAGCAGGCGCAGCCATTGCAGCGGTTGACGAAAATGGAGTTGATAACGGGCAACTGAATCTGGAGACCCAGAGCCTTGAAGTCGTGCATCTGAACGACTCCAGTTACAGCAACCAGCTTAATCAGGCTATTAATACCGGTGTGGGTGTCGGCTCGACAAAGGCCAACAGCGACGACCCTAATGTCAATGTTAATACCAGTACGTTGCAATACTCTAACAGTAGCAATATTACGGAAGGTAAGACGCTGGCTACTATTGGGCAGGGGACGATTACTGTGCGGGACGACCAGGAAGCAGGAACTGACTCCACGACAGATCTCAATCGAGACATGGATAACACCACTCTGGAACTTTATGACGTTGATCGACAGCAGGGGAATGTTGATTTGACGGTGGATACGAGGTTGTTGACTGAGGATGGTAGAGACCAGATCGCCGAAGACCTGCTTAAATCCGGCATGATCGCCAATGCAATCAAGCTGGCTGCCACCACCGATAGAGTGGGTGTAGAGGATCTGATAGATGAAGTACAAAAGTCCAATAATACCTACGAAGCGGTTAAGGCTGAGATTAAAAAAGACCCAGCGTTAGCTGAAGCATTGCAAAATCCAGATCTTACTGCTGAGCAGAAAGAGGCGATGCTCAATGGCATTACCGATGCCGTGTTAATCAAACTGGGTTACGCCACCCACAACAACCTGATTATCTCCACTGCAGAACCCGGACAGGACGGAGAACAGGTCAAAGGGTTCTACAGTAGTGAAGATGCAGATGCCTACATCAACGACCTCTACAACAACAGCACGGAAGAACTGGTCACTACAGCAGGACACGAAGCCAGCCATGCCATGGACATGCAGGATGGCATCGACATCAACAACCCGGATACCAAGGCCGACAACGAAGCCTATGCCACCAACTATGGTGAAAACGTGGCTGACTACACCGACATGGCGCTGGATATCAATGGCTATGACGATGGCATGGCACAAAGCAACAGTCATACCGGTAACGCCACCAGTGCCACTGTGCAGCAGAGCAATGCGGACTTTGCAGGATTGGACAAAAACCAGGGAGACAACTATCTCAAAGCCAATGAAATGGAACAGGCCGCGCAGGAAATGGCTGGCTGTTTGACCTCACAATGCCGACAGGACACCTACGATAAATACAAAAAGATCAGTGTGGAAAATCTTGAGTTCCTGATCAGTAATTGCAACCAGGGCGGAGCTACCAGCCCCGCCTGCATGAGCGAGATACAGGCTCAATACAATGCCGTGCTGAACTATCAGCTTGGTGAATACGACCTCTATGCTGAAAACAGCAAATTTATCAAAGCTGCTTTGCTACAGCTGAATAAAACCAACGTTGAAGAGAAAGACACAGCAGGGCAGAAAGCAGCAGAATACGAGTTTAAGGTTATTGCCGAAAGTTTAGGTATTCGGGAAGATTACGCGCAATCGCTTGCAGTGATGGCATCGGCAGGAGCTTTGACTTTTAATCCGAGGGCAGGCGGTGGAGGGATCACTACAAAGGCGACGAGTAGCGGGCAGAATGTGGGTAGTGGTTCGACTGAAAACATTACGACGTCTAAAGCAGAAACGCCGTTAACGCAAGGTGAAATAAACCAGAAAGCAATAAATGATCAGGGATGGGATAATAACACCGGGCAAACGGTTAGTGCGGGAAATCAGAAGGTTATTGATGCTACGCCTGTAAATATTTCTACCAGTAACTCGAAAGTAATATCTCAATATGACCCGTTAAATGAGGGACCATTGCCATCAAAAATAGCGAGCACTTTTCGCAGTAACACTTATATGGAAGTAGTTACAACTGAGCCTGTAACTTTGTATAGAGTATACGGTGGGTCTGCTATCCAATTGGGCGGGTATTGGACACGCACTCCTCCTTCTGGCCCAGTACAATCAATCGTCGATAGTGCGCTTAACCCTCAATGGGGTAATACTGCGACTAATGTTGTTAAGATAGAAGTACCCGCTGGAACCAAGTTTTATGAAGGGGTTGCTGCTCCGCAGGGTGGTTTGGTTGGGGGGGGGGATCAAGTACTATTCCCCAAAGATATTAAAATAGATTCGTCTTGGATTCAGGAATAATGAATTATGAGTAATTGTAATTGGGAAACTATTGAAGAATTTTCGTCACTTGCAGAATTCAAAAGATTTTGTGCCTGGATTGATTCTCAAGTTAAAGAAAATATCATTGAGCAAGTTAGTGTAGAAGATTCTTACGCAGGTGAGTATTTTGAAGAAAAGTGGTTCAAATGTAAGGAGTCGGAGCAAATATGGAGGCTCGTGTATCCCGATCCAGGTTATTTTTCCGGTACTTGGGAGGTCGTCAAAAAATCTGGGGATCTATCTAAATAGGGGAATCATGTCAGCGGAGCAGTATGGGGTCAGTGCTCGCATTGTACAATTACGGTGACAGTTTACTAAATATATTAAATATGCCATTGTGCGCTATATGGCGCGATTACCCCGGATTGTTATACCCGGCTAACCTCACCATGTAACGCAACGAGGGAACGGATGTAAAAAGGTCTTCTTTGAAAAAGGGGACTATGCACTGTATCTTGATCTTTTGAGCGAAGCCGCACAAAGGGCCGAAACAGAAATCTGGTGCTACTGCCTGATGCCTAACCATGTCCACCTTATTGCCATTCCATCCCATGCGGATGGGTTGCGTGAGACTTTTGCCGATGCTCATCGTCGGTATACGGGTTATATCAATACACGTATGAGGGTCACGGGACATTTGTGGCAGGGACGTTTTGGCTCAGTTGTGATGGATGAAGTGCATCTGGAGCATGCAGTACGCTACGTATCCCTCAATCCTGTGCGTGCCAGGCTTGTCCAGCAAGCACAAGATTGGCAATGGTCGAGTGTATCAGCCCACCTGTCGCGCAAAGACGATAAACTAGTGAAAGTGGCGCCTGTTCTTGAACGTTATGGCGACTTTAACCAATTTCTCAGTCAACCCATAGAGGATTCATCAGCATTCAAGCCTCTTCGCCAATCTGAAACAACGGGTCGTCCATTAGGAAGCGAGAGATGGATTGAGAAGATTGAGAAAACCACCGGTAGAGCACTAAAACCCCAAAAGAGAGGACCCAAGAAAAAGTCCAAAACAATTAAATAAGTGTATTTAGTAAACTGTCACCGTAATTTGGTAATTTGGTAATTTGGTAATTTGGTAATTTGATTATAAGTCACTCAATATCACCGATACTCTGTTTGTTGTTGGCTCAGTCAATGCCGATACCGAAGCTTATTTCTGCTTCCAGCGCATTGATAGTCAGGAATCGTTTAATCAAAACGATCTTGAGATTGCCAGCTATGTACTGCGCAGTCTGAACTGGTTTCATAAACAGGTATTTCTTTATTACGCCCTGTTGGCTGCTGATAAACCACTGACGCCCGCTGAAAAAAAGTTATTCATCTACTGTTAACGGATCTATCCGAGAAGCAGATTGCCGGCACGCTGCAACAGAAAGCAGACACGACCCAAAAATATGTCGTGAATATCTATCGCAAGTACAACGTGAAAAGCCGTGCAGCCCTGATGGCGATCTGGCTCGGTCACGGTTAGACCTGGTTCACAGTACTAGTCCATGCTCCCTATTTAGGGAATATTCCGCCCCCCTTTATTTCACTACCCTTCCTCGGTTTATGCTTGTGATGCCCTAAGGAACCTCTGATCGAATCGTGAATCGGCATTTTTGGCACATCAAATCGCGCACTTCTACGTTGAAAACCTTCGCAATAGCTTGCTATTACGTGCGGTTTTCGCCTTGAATTGCACGATTTGATGCACCAATCTGCTCGGCCCAGATTCAATCAGAGGTTCCCTAACGCGGGTTATTCACAATAGCTATCAGTAAGAGTGTGTGGTAATGAACTGTTTATACAAAGTGATCTGGAATGCGAGCCGTCAAATCTGGACGGTGGTGGGTGAACTCAGCAAAGCGCACGGCATTATGCCGAATCAGCATCTGCCAGCTGGCAAATATGCAAAAATAATTATTTATAATTATATGGGATTGTCATCATGAGCCTCGCCTGTCGCCTCGTCTGGAATCACAGGCGCCACACCTGGATCGTCACCTCGGAAACCAGCCGCCGCAAGGGTAAAAGGACCGGTACTCGCACCGCCCTCAACATCGTTGCTACTGCTCTGCTTATTGCCGGAACTGGCCAGAACACCGCATTTGCTGCTCCGACACAAACCTACACCTGGGATGGGGGAGCAGGCACTAGCAACTGGAGCGATGCCGCCAACTGGAACCCTGATGGACTCCCTTCCTCCGGTGTCGGATGCGGGAGTTGCTATGACCTCCTTATCTTCGGCGATGCCGCTGGCGGTACTCTTTACGATGACGTTGGCTGGGCCTATGAGCTGCAAGTTAACGCCGGCTCCGGGGCCTATAACCTGGCCGGCTCACAGCAAATGGAAACGTACGGCATCACCAACCAGTCCTCAAACCTGCTGACAGTCAGCATGAGTGGCCTCTCCCTCAGTTTCCACAATACCACCTGGGATGCAGGCAACGGCGGACTCAGCGTCAGTTCGCCACTCTCTTTCATGAATGCTGACTCTCTTACCGTTCAGGGGACTGCCGACACCACCTTGAGTGGTAGCCTAAGCCATTCTGGACCATTTTCCAGCTCGATAATCAAAGAGGGTAGCGGAACGCTTCATTTAAGCGGAACCGGCACAGACATTATTCTCGACATTAATCAGGGTTCCGTCTCTGCCGACTCTAACACCAGCTTAAATAATATGAGACTGGCCATCACCACTGGCACCTTGCTCAATATCAATAGCTCAAGTGTTTCTGTTGGCAATATTTCGGGGGACGGTGGAGAGATTGATCTCGGAAGTAACACACTGACGCTAACGAATAACACAAGCACCAGCTACGCCGGCAAAATCACAGGCCCCGGTGGGAAATTGGTTAAAACCGGCACGGGCACCCTGACCCTGAGCGGCAGCAACACCTACAGCGGCGGCACGAGCCTCTCCGGCGGAACCATCTCGGTCAGCAGCAACAGTAACCTTGGCAACTCCTTCGGTGGGCTTTCCTTCAACGGCGGCAGCCTGCAAACCACTGCCAGTTTCATGACCACCCGCACGACAACATTGAGTTCAGGCGGCGGCACCTTCAATGTCGATGCCTCGACCACGCTGACGCACGCCGGGGCGATTAACGGAACGGGAGGGTTGACCAAGAGTGGTGACGGCATACTCCTCCTTATGGGCTCAAACAACTACACGGGTGGCACCACCGTTACCTCCGGTAGGCTTCGCAATGGCTCTGCGGGGGGCTTTGTCGATAACACCGACTACACCGTTAACGGCGGCACCCTGGAGCTCATTGGCTACGACCTGACCATGTCATCCCTCTCCGGCACCGGTGGCAGTATCGTCTTGGGAGGAACAACGCTCACCGTCAACCAGTCGAGTGATACCAGCTACGACGGCAGCATTTCCAACACAGGGAGCCTGGTAAAAAGCGGCAGCGGCACACTGACGCTTGGTGCCACTAACAGTTACACCGGCGGTACAACGGTTTCAGGCGGCACACTCCTCAGCGGGGTAGCGGGCGCTTTCGTCGATAACACCGATTACACCGTTAACGGCGGTACTCTGGACCTCAATAACTTCGACCTGAGTATGTCATCCCTCTTCGGCAGCGGCGGTGACATCACGCTGGGCAGTGCGGCGCTCACCGTCGATCAGTCGAGTGATACCAGCTACGCTGGCAGCATCTCCGGAACCGGCGGCTTCACCAAAAATGGCAGTGGCACACTGACCCTAACAGGAGCAAACAGCTACAACGGCGGCACTACGCTTACCGCCGGTACGCTTCGCAGCGGTGCCGCAGGTGCCTTCATAGATAACACCGACTATACCGTTGATGGTGGCAACCTGGACCTCAATAGCAACGACCTGACCATGTCATCCCTCTCCGGCAGCGGCGGTAGCGTCACACTGGGAAGTGCAACACTCACCGTCAACCAGTCGGGTGATACCAGCTTCAACGGCAATATTTCCGGCACAGGTAACCTGGCAAAAAGCGGCAGTGGCACCCTGGCACTGGGCGCCAGCAACAGTTACACCGGCGGCACTACGCTTACCGCCGGTACGCTTCGCAGCGGTGCCGCAGGTGCCTTCATAGATAACACCGACTACACGGTTAACGGCGGCAACCTGGACCTCAATAACTTCGACCTGAGCATGTCATCCCTCTCCGGCAGCGGCGGTGACATCACGCTGGGCAGTGCGGCGCTCACTGTCGATCAGTCGAGCAATACCAGCTACGCTGGCAGCATCTCCGGCACAGGCGGCTTCAGCAAAAATGGCAGTGGCACCTTGACGCTCTCAGGCAGCAACACCTACAGCGGTGGCACCGAGCTTGTTGGCGGCACCCTGAGCATCAGCAGTAACAGCAACCTGGGCAACAGTGGTGACACCCTGACACTCAATGGCGGAGCCCTGCAGACCACCGCCAGCTTTGCCACTGCACGATCGACCACGATTAATGGCGGCAACGGCACATTCGACACAACTGGCGGCACAACGCTTACCCACAGCGGTTCAATCAGCGGCAGCGGCGCCCTGGATAAAACCGGTACCGGTACACTGACCCTAACAGGAGCCAACAGCTACAGCGGCGGCACTACGGTTACCGCCGGTACGCTTCGCAGCGGTGCCGCAGGTGCCTTCGTAGATAACACCGACTATACCGTTGATGGCGGTACGCTGGATCTCAATAGCAACGACCTGACTATGTCATCCCTCTCCGGCAGCGGCGGTAGCGTCACCCTGGGAAGTGCAACACTCACCGTCAACCAGTCGGGAGATACCAGCTACAACGGCAATATTTCCGGCACGGGCAGCCTGACAAAAAGCGGCAGCGGCACCCTGGCACTGGGTGCCAGCAACAGTTACACCGGCGGCACCACGGTTTCTGGCGGCACGCTTCAAAGCGGGGTGGCGGGAGGCTTTGTCGATAATACCGACTACACGGTCAACGGCGGCACCCTGGACCTCAATAACTTCGACCTGAGCATGTCATCCCTCTCCGGCAGCGGCGGTGACATCACGCTGGGCAGTGCGGCGCTCACTGTCGATCAGTCGAGCAATACCAGCTACGCCGGCAGCATCTCCGGCACAGGCGGCTTCAGCAAAAATGGCAGTGGCAGCTTGACGCTCTCAGGCAGCAACACCTACAGCGGTGGCACCGAGCTTGTTGGCGGCACCCTGAGCATCAGCAGTGACAGCAACCTGGGCAACAGTGGTGACGCCCTGACACTCAATGGCGGCACTCTGCAAACCACCGCCACCACCAACATCAACCGCACGACAACATTGAATTCCGGCGGTGGCACATTCAATGTCGATGCCTCGACCACGTTAACGCACAACGGCACGCTTAACGGAACGGGCGGTCTCACCAAAAGCGGTGACGGCACACTCGTCCTTGCCGACTCATCGAACAGTTACAGCGGCACCACCACCGTTACCGCCGGAACGCTCCAGAATGCCCTGGGATTCGTCGATAACACCGACTACATCGTTAACGGCGGCATTCTGGACGTCAATGGGCACGATCTCACTATGTCATCCCTCTCCGGCAGCGGCGGTAGCGTCACCCTGGGAAGTGCAACACTCACCGTCAACCAGTCGGGTGATACCAGCTTCAACGGCAATATTTACGGCACGGGCAGCCTGACAAAAAGCGGCAGCGGCACCCTGACACTTGGCGCCGGCAACAGTTACACCGCCGGCACCACGGTTTCAGGCGGCACGCTTCAAAGCGGGGTGGCGGGCGCCTTTGCCGATAATACCGACTACACGGTTAACGGCGGCACTCTGGACCTCAATAACTTCGACCTGAGTATGTCATCCCTCTCCGGCAGCGGCGGCGGTATCACGCTGGGCAGTGCGGCGCTGACTGTCGATCAGTCGAGCAATACCAGCTACGCCGGCAGCATCTCCGGCACCGGCGGTTTCAGCAAAAATGGCAGTGGCACCTTGACGCTCTCAGGCAGCAACACCTACAGCGGTGGCACCGAGCTTGTTGGCGGCACCCTGAGCATCAGCAGTGACAGCAACCTGGGCAACAGTGCTGACACACTGACACTCAATGGCGGTACGCTGCAAACCACCGCCAGCTTTGCCACTGTACGATCGACCACTATCAATA
Organism: Gammaproteobacteria bacterium; assembly: GCA_050295575.1. Lineage (GTDB taxonomy): Bacteria > Pseudomonadota > Gammaproteobacteria > JACNJF01. The sequence continues at coordinate 10,334 of JBNKPX010000018.1, forward strand.
GCGGCAACGGCACTTTCGACATAAGTGGTAGTACAACGCTCACTCACAGCGGTTCAATCAGCGGTAGCGGTGCCCTGGATAAAACCGGTAGCGGCACCCTGGCCCTTACCGGCAGCAACAGTTACAGCGGTGGTACAACCGTCTCCGCCGGCACCCTACTTGGCAATACCGACAGCCTGCTGGGCAACATCACCAACAACGCCAATGTCGTCTTCGGCCAAGCCGCCGACGGTACCTATGCCGGTGATATGGACGGCAGCGGATCCCTGAGCAAAATCGGCGCCGGCACGCTCTACCTGACCGGCAGCAATACCTACACCGGCCCCAGCACCATCGACAACGGCACCCTCAGTGTTAATGGCGCCACCACTTCGGCCACCACGGTCAACGCCGGCGGCACCCTGCAAGGTTCCGGCACCGTCGGCAGCGTCACGCTAAACGGCGGAACCGTTGCGCCCGGCAACTCCATCGGTACACTGAATGTCTCCGGCGACATCGACTACTCCGGCGGTGGCAGCTATCAGGTTGAGGTTGACGATGCCGGCAACAGCGACAAAATCATCGCCAGCGGCACCGCAACGCTGACAGGTAGCTCTGTCGAGGTCATGGCCAGTAACGGTAGCTACAACTACTCGAACAACTACACTATCCTGACTGCCAGCGGTATTAACGGTACATTCGACTCAGTCAGCTCCAACCTTGCCTTCCTCGATCCCAGCCTGAGCTATGACAGCAACAACGCCTATCTCACGCTTACCCGCAACGATGTCTCATTTGGTGATGTCGGCGAGACAAAAAACCAGAGGGCCGTCAGCAACTCGCTATCAGCCATTGCATCGTCCTCTGCATCGGGGGGAGACATGCAGACACTACTCAATGCAGTCACTACCCTGACGACCAGCGGCGCCCAACAAGCCTACGACAGCCTCTCGGGCGTCCAGCACGCCAATACTCAAACGCTGCTGCTCAGCGCCAACGACCGCTTCAGCAACCTGCTGAGCGTCCGCAGCAATTCCCTGGCCGCCGATCCGGGCCGTATCTCAAACCAAGCTGCCTTCACCCCCGCGCGCGTGGCCTACAACGGCGATCTCTCCGGCCTGCAATTGGCCAGCAATGGAACGGATACAGGGTTGGTGAAGACACAGGGCAGCGGCTTCTGGCTCACCCCTCGTGGCGGTACCGGCAGTATCGAGGACACGGCTAACGCCTCTGGCCTCGACTACAACTGGTACGGCCTCTACGGCGGTGCCGATAAGTGGCTCGACAACCACCGTCTGGTCGGTTTCGCCTTCGGTGCGAGCCACGTCGATGCCAACCCGGTTGCCGGGGACAGCACGATCAACTCGCTGGAGTTGGCCGCCTACGGCCGCTGGCAGGATGAACAGCGCTACTTCGATGCCAGCCTTAATGCCGGGCAGCAACGTACCGACACGTCCCGCCAAGTGACGGTCGGCCCCCTGAGTCGCACCGCCTCGGCTGACTACGACAGTCAGAGCATCGGCCTTGGCGTCGAGGCCGGACAGACCCTCTATGAGCAGGAGGACCAGCGCATGACCCCGTTTATCGGCCTGCACTATGCCCGCCTCCGCCGCGACGGCTTCGCCGAGACCGGCGCCGGTAGCGCCAACCTGGTGGTCGACAGCGAGACCCAGGAGTCGCTGCAGGGGCGGCTCGGTATCCGGGCGGCGCAGCACCGTAAAACTGAAAGCGGACGAACGCTCGACTGGGACGTTTCGGTCGCCTGGGCTCGGGAACTCAAGGATACCGCCAGTACCCTTATGGCTGGATTGGACGGCGCTTCCAGCGCCACCTTCAACATCGATGGTCCAGAGCTGAAGCGTAACCGAGTGCAACTCGGTATCGGCCTGACCACCGACATCGGCCAGAGCACCACCTTGCGCTTCGGCTATGACGGCGAACTGGCCAGCTCGCACCAGAGCCACACCGTCAATGCCACCTTAAGCATGACCTGGTAAGTTTCATACTATTATTAACCCGGCACCAATATAGATGATGTTCAGCCGCAGCTCACTGGTTCACGGCAAGGCAACAACAGGCGGCTGTACCCAAAGCATTCGCTATGCTCATGGGGCAGGCTCTACCCAAAGCATTCGCTATGCTCATGGGGCAGGCTCTACCCAAAGCATTCGCTATGCTCATGGGGCAGGCTCTAGTAATTCTCCAGCAACTGTTGTTAACGCCGTCCGTGGGCCAGTGAGCTGTGGCCTATCATTCTATATTTCAATAAGTTAGGAGTCTCAAGAAAACTCCAGCTCAGCGTCGCCTGCATGGATATGCAGGTGAGGGGCGTGAGCAGGAGCGGAAGCCTTGCAGCTCTCGCCAAGGGAATAACCCTTACCTTCGAGCTGCTTTATAACTGAGAAAGTTGTAAAAATATACTGTTGCCTATTGACGGGGAACTGCTAATGGCTGCCCCTGTTTTATGTCCAAGTTTAGAGCATAGCAGCTCGAAGTGGACTGCTATGTCAACAATTTGTGGGTGCATTTTTAGCCTTTTTTTTGCTCCTGAAACTCTAGTTGCATAAGGTATAACTGGAAAAAACATGAGCTATGGCAGTTCTCGTTTGAATTCTGAGGTTTATACTCCGCCATAAATCTAAATCATTCCGCTTAATAAGGATGTACTTCTTATGTCACAAAATGCCCATAAGCTATTGCTCTTTTTCGATAATGTCGATCACTTCAGGAATTGTCTTGCGATGTTTAAACAACTTGAGGCTGGTAATGCTGAAAAGGCCGCTGAATTCTCAGCGCTGTTGGGTGTGGATATTTTAAATGCCTGGAATGAGGACTGGTTCAATCATTCGGTAACCCCAAATAGGCAGTTTATTCGTCTTGATTACGATTCAAGTGCTCGCTATGACCTGCCTCTCGATGTACTTAAACAGCTTTTTGGTGCAGGTTTGAGGGTTGCCTGTCTCGAAGTATTTTATGATCAGGTCGGCGAGATGGCGCAATTTTATTTCAAGGATGGAAAGCTGCTTGATAAGGATTTAGTGTATGGTAAAAGCGAGAAGATAAAAGCAATCGTTCGTGAGCATTTTGAAGGCGATCCGGAAGAACTCGAAGACGATGGTTACCCGCGCCCCTGTACGATAGATAAGTTGATAAAAGGCGAGGCCAGGCAGCAGGAAGAAGCCTCTGAGATGATGAATACGATGCTTGAGTTGGCTAAAGCTGCGAAGGAAACAGGTAAGAATCCCGTCGAGTTAGTAAAATCAGTATTGATACTACGCGCTGTTGGTAAGGGTCTGTTACATGCACTTATCTTCGGGGTTATTACAATCCTGCTGTTCAAAGGGCTGTGGCTGTGGATAATTTTAATGATTCTGCTTGCGGTTATTTTGCCACTGATTTATGTACAGAAGGCCAGTGCTCAATTTGACGATGAAGACAATGATAATGAGGAGGCAGAGGAAGTTATATGTTGACCGAAATTGAGTGGTGGGGAGGATTATTATTTATCTGGATGGCGGGTTGCTACGCCATGTTCTATTCTACCTTCAGCACTGGATTAAAGTTCAGATTTGATATTCTCTCGACACATATCGCCTTCATTTCTGCAGCGCTCGTGCTGGCTCTTTATTTTTATCCAATTCAAAGTAATCTTTGGCAATATATTTATATCGGTTCAATTGGCTTTGGGGTGATAGCTACCATAATAATTGCCTTCTTGCCGGATGCTGAAGATTCATCTGACAAAGAAGAAGAGGGTGAAGAAGCTAAAGACGGGGATGATGAAGGGGGATTGGAAATAGTGGCGCAACTGATCCTGTTTTTTCCACTTATTGCATCGTTTACACTAGGTATCTACAAGTCAGTAGATTTTTTCAAAAACATCTCTTCCTCCTTGTAGAAGGGAGGCTTATATGCAATGTAGGAGCAAGGAAATCGTCGATCAATAGGGTAATCTGTGCCAAAAATCAAGCTTCTCATGGTGCAGGTATGACATAAAAAGACTTCAATCCAGCTTAATATTGAGCTGATTGAGTATCGTCTCTACGTAATTCTTTGGGTAACTGAAATGTCACATCCTCAGTAAACCCGAGTGACTTAACCTCGAATTGATCCAGTCCGCACAGAAAATCGATAACACCCTGAACCAGTAACTCTGGTGCTGATGCACCAGCGGTTACTCCAATACGTTTCTTTCCGCTAAGCCACTCAGGTTTAATATCTTCTGCACCGTCAATCAGATAGCCATCAATCTGGTGGTTTTGCGCGATTTCACGTAGACGATTTGAGTTTGAGCTATTACGCGAACCGACGACGAGAATCAGATCAGAGTCTTTAGTTAATTTTTTCACCGCATCCTGACGGTTCTGCGTGGCATAGCAGATATCGTCTTTTTTCGGCCCCTGAATGGAGGGGAAATTTTCATGTAATGCATCTATTACCCTGGCAGTGTCATCCATAGAGAGCGTGGTCTGAGTGACAAATCTGAGTTGTTGCGGGTTTTTAACCTTCAGCCGTGATACATCCTCAACGGACTCTACCAGATAGATGTCTCCCTGATAGCTGTGATCGTATTGCCCCATGGTACCTTCAACCTCTGGGTGACCCTTATGACCGATTAGAATAGTTTCTATGCCTTGCTCGCTATAGCGAGAGACTTCCATATGAACCTTGGTCACCAGAGGGCAGGTGGCATCGAATACCTTGAGGCTTCGTTGTTTGGCCTGATCCTGTACCGCGCGAGAAACACCATGCGCGCTGAAGATGACATACTGGTCATCGGGGATTTGATCCAGCTCATCAACGAATATGGCACCTTTATTTTTCAGGTCGTCGACTACATAGCGGTTATGCACGACTTCATGGCGTACATAGATGGGTGCACCGAATAATTCGAGTGCGCGTTCTACGATATCGATGGCACGATCCACTCCGGCACAGAAACCGCGCGGGTTAGCGAGCAGTATCTGCATCAGTTGATTGCTTCAATGGAGGGGTTTTCAATCTGCACGATCTTTACCCTGTATCTAACCACATGCCCGGCTAGAGGATGGTTGAAGTCGACCTTAACCTTTTCATCATCGAACTCAATGATAGTGCCGGGAATCGTCTCACCATTAGGTGTGCTAAACTCAATAATCAGTCCAGCTTCCAGCTCGAAATCTTCGGCAAATTCATCTCTTTGCAGTTGACGGATCATTGCTTCGTCAGTAAATCCAAACGCCAGGTCGGGGCCGATATCGAGGGTTTGCTCTTCACCTTCACAAAGATCCATCAGTGACAGTTCCAGGCCTTCTGCCAGTTCGCCAGTGCCTAGCCTGAAGGTCATAGGTTCCTGTTCGAAGGTATCTTCCAGCAGGCTGCCATCTGTATAGCCTAGCTGGTGGTGTAAGGTGACAATACTGTTAGGCGTGATTTTTTTCATCGCTGTTTTCCTTTTCGGGGCTTAGTATGCCTGTAGCCAGTAGGGTCACTGCACCGACAAAAATGGACGAGTCAGCAATGTTGAAAGCGGGCCAGGGGTAACTCCCCAGCCATACCTGAATGAAATCGATAACATAGCCATAAAGAACTCGGTCTATTAAGTTGCCGATAGCGCCACCCAGTATAAAGCTTAAGGCAATAGCCGTGAGTCTTTCGTGGTCGTTGAGTTTTTTTATCCATACCAGCAGTACGATACTGATGATTATAGCCAGAGCAGTAAAAAACCAGCGCTGCCAGCCACCCGAATCGGCCAGAAAGCTGAAAGCTGCACCCGGGTTATAGGATAAAAACCACTCGAAATAAGGTAGCACAGTGACAGCCTGGTGGTATTCAAGTTGTGTATTAGCCAGCCATTTGGTGAGCTGGTCAGCAATAATGACCAGCACAGTAATCCACAGGTATTTAAGCATACTGACGTTTTTCACCATCGCCATCGACATTGTCTACGCAGCGACCACACAGCTCTGGGTGCTCTTCTATGCTGCCGACTTCAGGGCGATGGTGCCAGCAACGCACGCATTTTGCATGCTCGCTGGGTACGGCCTGTAGCGCGAACTGAAGGTTATCACCTTGCAGTGAAATCATGTCGACATCATTCGGTGCGTCAGCAAGCTTGGCCAGGGTGGCTTCTGAGGTGATGAGGATAAAGCGCAGCTCTTCGCTCAGCATCTCTAATGAGCGCAACAGGTCATCGTCACAGTAAATGGTCACTTCTGCATCCAGTGACGAACCGATCTTGCCATCCTGACGTAGCTTTTCCAGTACTGAGGTATTCTGTTCGCGAATAGCCAGTAGCTGAGCCCAGACTTCGTCGCCCAGTTCGGAATCCTGAAAGTCGAACAGACCTTCATACCAGGTAGCGGTAAATACACCTAGTTCTGGGTGTTCGCCCGGCAGATTCTCCCATACCTCGTCAGCAGTAAAGCTGAGGATTGGAGCTATCCAGCGTGTCATCGCTTCAGCAACATGGTACATCGCGCTCTGGCAGGAACGACGTGGCAGTGAATCCTTCTGTGTGGTGTACTGGCGATCCTTGATGATGTCGAGATAGAATCCACCCAGGGTTTCTGAGCAGAAGTACAGAATCTTCTGCATGGCGACATGGAACTGGTAGCTGTCGAATAACTGCCTGAGTTCATCTTGCAATTGCAGTGCCTGTGCAACCACCCAGTGGTCCAGTGACAATAGCTGGTCTTTATCCACCATGTGCTGTGCAGGCTCAAAACCATTCATATTCGCCAGTAGAAAACGCAGAGTGTTGCGGATACGGCGATAGGAGTCTGCAGTGCGCTTTAGAATTTCATCCGAAATGCTCATCTCACCGGAATAATCGGTAGCGGCAACCCACAGTCTCAGGATATCAGCCCCCAGTGAGTTGAAGACCTTCTGAGGGGCGACCACATTACCCACAGACTTGGACATCTTCATGCCTTTAGCATCTACGGTAAAGCCATGTGTCAGCACCTGTTTATAAGGAGCGACGCCATTCATCGCACAGGAGGTGAGCAATGAGCTATGGAACCAGCCGCGATGCTGGTCGGAACCTTCCAGGTAGATGTCAGCAGGGAATTGAAAACGATCATCGTTATTCATGACGCTAAAGTGAGTGCTACCCGAATCAAACCATACATCAAGCGTATCGGTGACCTTGCTGTAGTTCTCTGCATCAGTACCTAACAGGTCGTTAATATCCAGATCAAACCAGGCGGCCATGCCTTTCTGCTCCATCTGTAACGCGACCTTTTCGATCAGCGCTGAAGTATCCGGATGCAATTGCTGGGTTTGTTTATGAATAAACAGAGGAATAGGCACACCCCAGAAACGCTGACGCGAGATACACCAGTCAGGGCGATTGGCGATCATGCCGGTGATACGTGCCTGACCCCAGTCAGGAATCCATTGTACATTTTTGATTTCATCAAGAGCGGTCTGACGCAGACCTTCTTTTTCCATGCTGATAAACCACTGCGGGGTAGCACGGAAGATGATAGGGGTTTTATGACGCCAGCAGTGGGGGTAGCTATGCAGAAGTTTTTCCGCATGCATCAGTGCGTTATGCTCCTTCAATACATCAACCACATGATCGTTGGCATTGAATACATGCTCTCCGGCGAAGAGTTCGGTATTGGGTAGAAAACAGCCGTTATCACCCACTGGATTATAGGGCTCCAGGCCATATTTCTGGCCTATGATAAAGTCATCCTGACCATGGCCAGGGGCTGTGTGTACGGCTCCAGTACCGGCTTCCAGCGTGACATGATCACCAACAATGATTAAGGATTCGCGATCATAGAATGGGTGTTTCAGGGTCTGGTTTTCCAGCGCACTACCGGTGCCGTAAGCGATGACTTTATAGTCTTCAATGGCGTATCGAGCCATGCAGTCTTTAAGCAGATCTTCAGCCAGTACCAGTCGTTGTTTGCCTTCATCCGTAGTGACTTCGACAATCACGTATTCAAAATCAGGGTGTAAGGAAACCGCAAGATTAGCAGGCAGGGTCCAGGGTGTAGTGGTCCAGATGACGACAGATAATGGGCCTTCACCATGATAGTCGGGTACGTTATGAAATCTTTCGATAAAAGCTTTTTCATCGGCTACTGGAAACTTGACGTCTATAGCGCAGGAGGTTTTATCCTTATAATCCACCTCGGCCTCAGCCAGTGCAGACCCGCAATCGGTACACCAGTGCACTGGTTTTTCACCCTTGTGTAAATGTCCGTTTTCGATGATCTTGCTCAATGAGCGAATGATATTGGCTTCGGTGTTGAAGTTCATGGTCAGATAGGGGTTTTCCCAGTCGCCCAGTACACCCAGGCGGATGAAATCAGCTTTCTGCTTTTCAATCTGCTTTCTGGCAAAGTCCCGGCAGGCCTGACGGAACTTATCGGGCTCCACTGCAATACCGGCCTTGCCAATATTTTTTTCAACTGCGTGTTCAATGGGAAGTCCGTGACAATCCCAGCCAGGTACATAGGGTGCATCGTTACCATTTAGCGTGCGTGCCTTAACGATCATATCCTTAAGGATTTTGTTGACCGCATGCCCGATATGGATATCGCCATTCGCATAAGGAGGGCCATCGTGCAGTATGAAAGGCGTTTGTCCTTTACGAGACTCCCTAATTCGCTGATACAGGCCTTTATCCTGCCAGTTTTTCAACCGGGCGGGTTCATTTTTGGCCAGGTTTCCACGCATTGGGAAACCGGTATCGGGCAGATTCAGGGTCGATTTATAATCAGTCACTTTGTTTCCAGTATCTCGTTATCTTCAAAAAAGGTCTTTGCTTCATTGATGTCCTGATTGATCTGAACCGTCAGGGCATTTAATGAATCGAATTTCTCTTCGTTGCGTAGTTTATGCAGAATTTCTATATCCACACAACGACCATATATCTGTTCGGAAAAATTCAGGATGTAGACTTCCAGAATGGTTCCTACACCATTCACTGTGGGACGCGTACCTATGCTGGCCACGCCACGCAATATGCGATTATCCAATCCTTTGACCAAGACCGCAAATATTCCATGCACGGCGATGGGGCGATTGCCTGTTTTTATATTAATGGTTGGAAATCCCAGTTGTCGCCCCAGCTGTTTTCCATGTGCCACCTTACCCGATAATGTGTAGGGGCGGCCCAGTAACTGGCGGGCACATAGCATATCGTCTTTTGCCAGGCACTGGCGGATACGGGTGCTGCTGACACGCTCACCATCCATAAGCAGGGTGTGTGTATTTTCAACTTCAAAGTTATGCTGATGACCGCGTTCACACAGGTAGTTAAAGTCACCGAGACGATCCTTGCCGAAACGAAAATCATCGCCAATCACCAGATGCCGGGTATTCATCCGCTTGACCAGAATATCACTGACGAATTGTTCTGCGCTCAGGTCAGCCAGTTGCTGATTGAAATGCAGGCAGATCATATAGTCTATACCCATGTCTCCCATGCGGATGATTTTGTCGCGGAAACGTGCCAGCCGCCTGGGAGCTCGCTCAGGGGCAAAAAATTCCACCGGCTGGGGTTCAAACACCACCACTACCGTCGGCAGGCTCTTGATTTCAGCAACTGTTTTAAGCTGGTTGATGACATGCTGATGCCCCAGATGTAGTCCGTCAAAATTACCGATAGTGGCAACGCAGCCCGGTAATGGGGCGGTCAGGTTATGTAATCCTCGAATTAATTTCATGCAATGGAAAGCTTAATAATTAATGTACTAGATGGGAACGACGAATACCCATTATCCAGAGTAGCAGGGTGTAGCACAAGATGGCGGGGATAATCAACAGGCATAAATGTAGCAACCTTTGAGCCCATAGCCACTGTGACCACTGCGCGCTATCGGCAGCGAGGTAAAACAGTAGCAGTGCCATGCCTGCAGTAGCAAGCAGAACCTTAAGTACGGTGATCAAAAAGCCTCGACTTAAGGTTAGATATTGCTGTTTCCTCAGGCTATAGGCTAGTAGCCCGGCATTGCAGTAGGCTGAACCGGTGGTGGCCAGGGCTAGCCCGACATGTGCGGGTATCTCGCTGTAGTTCATCAGTAGCAGCACGAAGATGACATTGAGAGCCATATTCACCAGCATGGCAATAATACCGATGCGAACCGGTGTTTTGCTATCCTGACGTGAATAAAAGGCATTTGCCAGAATCTTGATCAGGATAAAAGCCGGTAGGCCGAGACTATAGGCCATCAGGCTCATGCTCGACATCAGGGTATCGTGTTCATCAAAGGCCCCATACTGAAAAAGCGTAGAGAGTATGGGTTGAGCCAGCAGCATCAGTCCAACCGCAGCCGGTAGCGAAATCATCAGAGAAAGCTGTGCCGCCCAGTTTAAAATGCCATTGAAATGATCCTTGCCCTGATTAAAGTGGGATTCTGACAGGTTGGGTAATACCACGGTTGCCAGTGCGATACCAAAAACACCCAGAGGGAATTCCAGTAGCCGGTCTGAGTAATATAGCCAGGCCACAGAGCCGGTGACCAGAAAGGAGGCAATAAAGGTATCGAATAGCAGATTAATCTGCGCCACCGACGAGCCGAATAATGCGGGAATCATTAGCTTGATGACCTTTTGTACGCCGGGTTGTTTCCATGCCCATACGGGCCTGGGCAGTAGTTCGAGCTTATATAAGAAGGGGAGCTGGAAGCCGAGCTGAGCAATACCTGCGATGAGTACACCCCAGCCCAATGCATGTACTGGAATATCCATAACAGGAGCCAGCCATAGCGTACAGCCAATCAGGCTCAGGTTGAGTAGTACAGGTGTAAATGCGGGTGCGGCAAATTTTTTCCAGGTATTCAGGATGCCTCCGGCCATGGCGGTCATGGAGATCAGGAATATATAAGGAAAGGTCATGCGCAGCAGTTCAGCGGTTAGCTGGAATTTCTCTGGTTGTTTGACAAAACCTGCGGCAACCACATAAACCAGCGCGGGAGAAGCAACAACGCCCAGGGTCATAATCGTAATCAGTATCAGCCCCAGAGTACCGCTGATCTGATTTATCAGATTTCGACATTCGTCTAAGGTACGGGTGTTTTTATACTCGGTGAGTACGGGCACGAAGGCTAGAGAAAAGGCGCCTTCTGCGAACAGGCGGCGCATAAAGTTAGGAATCTTAAACGCGACGAAGAAGGCATCAGCCTCTAGCCCAGCCGAATAAAAGCGCGCAATGATGATATCTCTGGCTAGCCCCAGTACTCTGGATAACAGGGTCATGGAGCCCACAGAAAAGGTAGATTTGATTAGCCCGCTCAATCTTTTACTCGGTAAATTGCATGCAATAGTTAAAAACGCGGCATTTTATCACCGAATTTAACGTGATATCAGTTTTTTACGGTTGACAACTGGCTCACAGGTAAAGATAATGCGCGCCTTATTTTTGCACAGCAGAATTCAGGAGATACTCTTGGCCAATATCCAGTCAGCTAAAAAACGCGCCCGTCAGGCAGAAGTTCGTCGTAAAAACAACGCTAGTCGTCGTTCAATGATGCGTACTTATCTTAAGGCTGTAGTTAACGCGATTGCTAGCAGCGATAAAGCAGCTGCTGAGTCTGCGTATAAGAAAGCTGTTCCTGTACTGGATCGCTCTGCACAACATGGCTTGATCGATAAGAATAAGGCTGCTCGTCATAAGAGCCGTCTGAATGCTCAGATCAAGGCGATGTAAGCAAACAGATTTAATCTCGAAGAAGCCGGGCTTAAAGCCCGGTTTTTTTTTGCTCAGAAAAAATATTGTCACACCCATAAAAGCTGGTAGAGTGATTCTGCCGGCAATTGAAAAATAGCTTACAATCTTTTAATTAGAAAAATAAAGGTATTTAAAGATGAGGTTTTTCATTCGATGTATTTTGTTTCTGGCGCTGATGCCTGTTTCAGTCGCTCAGGCCGATGACCTGGAACTGGTTAAGGTCGCCAAAAATGTGTATGCCCTGGTGGGGCCGATTACTAATCGTACACCACAGAATCTGGGTAACAATGCCACCTTTGGTTTTGTTGTCACTAGCGAGGGCGTTGTATTAATCGATTCTGGCGGTAGCTTTCTGGGTGCTCAAAGAATCCATCAGGCGATAAAAAAAGTCACCGATAAACCTGTGCGCTATGTTATCAATAGCGGTGGCCAGGATCATCGCTGGTTCGGCAATAGCTACTTCAGCGCACAGGGTGCCAAAATTATTTCCAGTAAAGATGCGCGTGCTGATCATCAGCAACGGGTGAGTAACCAGATAAGTTATCTGACCTCTCTCATTGGTGATGATAAATTCAAGGGCACTAAGGAAAAGTTTGCCGATATCCTGTTTGATAAAGACTATGAGCTGACACTGGGTGGAGTTAAGTTTGAGATTCATCACGTAGGGCAGGCCCACACCCCGGGTGATTCATATATCTGGCTTGCTGATCGTTCGGTCATGTTTAGCGGCGATATAGTCTATGTAGAACGTATGCTAGGTGTTGGTGAGCAGTCCAATAGCAAGAGCTGGGTGAACGTCTTTGAATCTATGGCAGCCTTTAACCCTAAGCATGTAGTGCCGGGTCATGGCCACCCCGTTCCACTGGCGGGCGCTAAAAAAGATACTTATCGTTATCTGGTCACATTACGAGATAAGGTAGCAGGCTTTCTCGAAGAGGGTGGTGATGCTAGTGACATATCCCAGCTGGACCTTAGTGAATTCAACTATCTATCTAATTACGATACATTATCAGGTCGCAATGCATTAAAGGTATACACCGAGCTGGAATGGGAATAGGTATCTATTTATGAGCAGTTTGCTTACTGTTGGCTGGCGTGAATGGCTTGCATTACCAGAGCTGGGCTTACCAGCGATCAAGGCCAAGGTAGATACAGGTGCCAAAACCTCAGCCCTGCATGCGTTTCAGGTTGATCCTTTTAAGCGCTCGGGCAAGAATTTTGTTCGATTTCAGATGCATCCTCTGCAGAAAGACAGTTCGCTGGTGGTTGAATGTGAAGCCCAGTTACTGGATCAGCGACAGGTTACTGATTCGGGGGGGCATCAGGAAATGCGCTATGTGATTGAAACACGTATGCAGCTGGCTGATTTAGAAATACCCATACAGTTAACACTGACTAATCGCGACAGCATGCGTTTTCGTATGCTGTTAGGCCGCCAGGCGATGGAAAGGAAGATACTGGTTGATCCAGCAGCTTCATTTTTATGCGGTAAAGTGGATGCTGTGGCTTTGTATAGTAGCTAATAATTACGGAATCAAATCATGAAAATTGCATTATTGTCGAGAAATAAAAACCTCTACTCGAGTCGTCGTCTGATAGAGGCAGCAAGGGAACGTGGTCATGAAATTCAAACCATCGATGTATTACGATGCTATATGAATATTGCTTCGCATAAACCCACGATTCACTATCGAGGCGAAGAGTTGACCGGCTTCGATGCGGTGATTCCACGTATTGGGGCCTCGGTGACCTTCTACGGGACTTCGGTAGTACGTCAGTTTGAAATGGGTGATGTATATCCGCTCAATGAATCGGTTGCGATCACCCGTTCCAGAGATAAATTACGTTCTATGCAGTTGCTTTCACGGCGCGGTATTGGTATGCCGGTAACAGGTTTTGCCAATAAACCTGATGATATCAAGGATTTGATCAAAATGGTCGGTGGTGCGCCGCTGGTGATTAAATTACTGCAGGGTACGCAGGGTATCGGTGTGGTACTGGCAGAAACTCAGAAAGCAGCCGAAAGTGTGATCGAAGGTTTTATGGGCGTGAAGGCAGATATCCTGGTACAGGAGTATATCAAGGAAGCTGGTGGTGCAGACATACGCTGCTTTGTCATCGGTGGAAAGGTTGTTGCTGCGATGAAGCGCCAGGCAGTGGCGGGAGAGTTTCGCTCTAACCTGCATAGAGGTGGTTCCGCGACACTGATTCGTATTACACCCGAAGAGCGTTCAACAGCTGTGCGCGCAGCCAAGATCATGGGCTTGAATGTCGCCGGTGTAGACCTGCTGCGCTCGAATCACGGCCCGGTGGTGATGGAGGTTAACTCTTCGCCCGGACTACAGGGTATAGAAGAAGCCACTGGTAAGGATGTTGCCGGGATGATTATTGGCTTTATTGAAAGCAATAGCAGGCAGGGACGGACTGCAACCAAGGGCAAAGGGTAGGCCTGATAATTCATACAGGCGGCAAGATAATAATAAATAATCTCGAAACTATAATAGCTAATATGAAATTCACCCCCGGCGTTTTTTTTAGAAAGTATCTGGCTTCCAATCTTGCTCGATCTCTCTCAGGCGATAGCTCTGACTGTCCTTTTACTAGCGATCAACCAAGCTTCGCCGACAGGGATAGCGCTGTTAGAGCAATGCAGGAGCGGCTTGCAGAGTTCGCCAAATTTCTCCTGATTATCGTTCCCTTCACGAATTATCCGAGCTGATTATGTCTTCTGCCATCACTCTGGGTGGTATAAAGGTTGAGCCGGGGCAGCATCAATCTATTCAAATTCCCTTGCCTGAGTTGTATTCGCATTCACCGGTTTCTATGCCGGTGTATGTCATCAATGGAAAACGTGATGGCCCTGTACTTTTTGTGAGTGCAGCTATTCACGGTGATGAAATTAATGGCGTTGAAATTATTCGTCGTTTACTGCTGAAAAAAAACATCTACAAGATCAAGGGCGCACTCATTGCTGTGCCGGTGGTGAATGTGTATGGATTTATTACGCAATCGAGATACCTTCCTGACCGTCGTGATTTAAACCGTTCATTCCCAGGTTCAGAAAAGGGCTCGATGGCTGCACGTCTGGCATATACCTTTATGCAAGAAGTCGTCAGGCAATGTACCCATGGGATTGACCTCCATACCGGTGCTCAGGGGCGTGAAAATCTGCCACAGATACGGGCCAAGGTACATAACTCCAGACAGACAGAGGAAATGGCCAGGGCATTTGGTGCCCCAGTGATCATCAATGCCGAGTTACGCGATGGTTCCTTACGTGAGTCTGTGGCAGAGGATGGTATTCCTGTACTGCTTTATGAAGCAGGTGAAGCTCTAAGATTCAATGAGCTATCAATACGTGCTGGAGTGAAAGGTATTTCGCGTGTCATGCGCTATTTAGGCATGCTGCCAGCTTCCAGACGAAAACGTAGTGCTGTATCAGAACCTCTGATTGCGAATAACACTTTATGGGTAAGAGCGCCCCAAAGCGGTATCTTACGCTCAATAGTGGCTCTCGGTAGCCAGGTAAAGAAGAAAGAAATTCTCGGTTGGGTGTCTGACCCCTTGGGGAAACATGAGCAGGCAGTACTGGCGACTGTATCAGGCATTGTTATTGGTCGAACTAACCTGCCACTGGTGAACGAAGGAGAGGCTTTATTTCATATTGCCATTTTCAGTAAGCCGGATAGTGCAGCAGAAATGGTTGAGGTATTTCAGGAAGAGCATAATCCGCAGTATGATGATGATATTAATGAAGAGCCGCCTATACTCTAGGGCCTGACGAAGCATCTTATAACTGACACTAAAAAGGCGCTGCTCAATTGAGCGGCGCCTTTTTTGTGCTGTTTAAAGTGAAAAAAATCAGGCTGCGTTTTTACGCGGGCGACCACGTTTAGAGTGGCCCACCTTGATATTCAGCTTTTGCTCTACCATGGCTTTGAACTTATCAGAACCCAATGGTGTGCCAGTTTGCCAGGCATCCTGGATATTGGTAATGACCTCATCCGCTAATCCGGCCTTGGCCATGGCTGTGTACTTCTCCATGCGTTTGGCATCACCTTTAGCGAGTGACTTGAAAGAAGCGTGAGGGGTGATTAATACATTCTTTTTACCCTGTGCATTTGCCTTGTGGCTGGACCATTTGTAAGGTGCAGGTGAGCGTGATAGACCTTCTTTAACTGGTAGGCTTTCAATATACAGCATGCAGTTAATAAGATAAGTTTCAGGATCTATCAGGCTGGCTTTGTAACGGCCTTGCCAGATGGTGCCTGACTTGTCATAGGTACTATTGATGTAAGGTACGTAGCGACGTCCCTGATATTGCATCATACGGCTGGCAGATTCTTTGTCGCCGGGGGAAGCCAGGATGTGAATCTCATTAGGAAGCAGTGCGTAGGCATGAATAGGGACTTCGTACCATTCTGAACCTTCCTGCAGCCAGTCCAGATATACTTTATAATCGTCGGGCTCAAAAAATACATCCTTCTTGTTGTGCCCACGTTGAACGATATGCACTGGGTAATTCGGAAGATAAAATCTCGGTTTTCTCGGCATTACTTTTTCCTCTACGAAATATATAATTGATTTGACCGGGTAGTGTATATCAAGCAGCCTTATACAGCAATAAAGGGTGCTGACCCCTTAAATTAAATAATTTGATCTATATCAGTTATTTGTCAAATAAGGTGGGATATTTCGCTTTTTCTGTTTTTTTTTTAGGGTTTTTGATCTATGCATGAAGCCGAAGGCGTTATCAAGTATCGCCTTGATTTTAAACACACTGAGCCCATAAATGAGGGCATACAGGAGCTAAATAACTGGCGCTCAATCATGTATGGTCTGGGGCTGGTGGGACAGCAGGAAGAGCGTTATCTGGGCTATGGATTTGGCAATTTGAGCCAGCGTAGTGTTAAAAATTCAGGACAGTTCATTATTTCGGCATCGCAGACCGGGCATATTCCAGAGCTGGATGCCCGGCATTACACGCTTATTGAAGCTTTTGATGTCGCCAGTAATCGAATCCAGGCTTCGGGTTGCCTGGCGCCTTCTTCTGAAGCCTTAAGCCATGCCATGATTTATCAGCTAAACCCGGCTATTCAGAGCGTGTTTCATATCCATGACCCCTTATTATGGCAATTCGGGCTACAGCAGGGCTATCCGACCAGTGCCGCAGACGTGGACTACGGTACCGTTGCTATGGCGCATGAAGTGCAGCGTTTGTATCAGCATAGTGACCTGAGTGAGTGCGGCACGTTAATGATGGGCGGGCATGAGGATGGTGTTATTGTATTTGGGGACAGAATGCAGCAGTCTGGGCTGAGACTGATTCAGTTATGGGTGGCAGCACATAGTGCCTGACAGGCAATTATTTATATGCAGTTTTATCCAGCCCGTATTTCTGCATCTTGTCATACAGCGTCTTGCGTGCCAGCCCCAGTAATTCCATGGTGTTCTTAATGACACCCCCGCTTTCAGCCAGAGCCTGTTCTATCAGCGCGCGTTCAAATGCCTCTACATGTTCGGGCAGGGTCATAGCCGAACAGGGGGCCTGAGACACAGGATCATCCAGTTGAAGTCCGCATCCATCACCCAGTAAAACGTAGCGCTCGGCGGTATTGCGTAACTCACGCACATTGCCCGGCCAGTTAAATGCCATTAGTCTCTGGCTGACCTGAGGCGGCATGGCCGGGGCTTCCTTACCGTAGCGGGCCGAAGCCACTAACAGAAAGTGCTGGAATAGGCGGGGAATATCCTCGCGCCGCTCACGTAGAGGTGGTAAATCGAGGGTTACCACATTCAAACGGTAATACAGGTCTTCACGGAATGAGCCTTCATCTGAGGCTTTGCGAAGATCAACCTTGCTGGCGGCGATAATACGAATATCCAGTTGAATGGATTCATTCGAGCCCAGCCTTTCCAGCGCCCGCTCCTGTAAAACCCTTAACAGGCGTACCTGTGCCGGTAAAGGCATAGATTCAATCTCATCCAGAAAAACCGTGCCCCCTTCGGCGTATTCAAATTTGCCAATACGGGCGGTTTCGGCACCGGTAAAAGCGCCTTTCTGGTGACCGAATAACTCACTTTCAATAAGATTTTCGGGGATAGCTCCGCAATTGACCGCGACAAAGTTTTTGTCCCTGCGGCTGCTTTGTTCGTGTAAGGAGCGAGCGACCAGTTCCTTGCCGGTTCCGGTTTCGCCCATTAACAGAATATCCGCACTGGTATCTGCGAGTTGATTAATGGTGTTTCGAAGTGCCTGAATCACCGGGGTTTTGCCAATTATTCTGGGGCCGAGTACATCCTGTTGTAGCTGTAATGCACTTTTGAGGTTACGATTCTCAAGGGTAAGGCGACGCTTTTCCAGCGCTCGCCGCACGGTATCCAGCAGGCGTTCGGCTGAAAAAGGCTTTTCGATAAAGTCGTAGGCACCTTTTTGCATAGCATCTACCGCCATCGAAATATCACCGTGCCCGGTAATCAGGATAACGGGCAAATCGCTATCCATCAGCTGAGTTTGGTTGAGCAGGCTCTGGCCATCCATGCCGGGCAGGCGGATATCGCACACCACAACGCCACTCCAGGTATTATCCAGCAGGGGTAGCGCATCTTCGGCTTTTTCAAAAAGCGCTACCGAAAGGCCGGCCAGCTCCAGGGTCTGTTCATTGGCCAGACGTAAATCCTGTTCATCATCTATAAAAAATACTTCAGCCGGGTGGGGCATGTGTTTACTCCGCGCTGGGTAACGCAATACTGAAACGTGCGCCGCCCTGTTTTCGATTAACCGCTGAAAGTTTACCATTCATACTATCGATAATTCTTGATGAAATTGACAATCCCAGACCAAGGCCGGACTTGCGTGTGGTGAAAAATGGGTCGAAGATGCGTTCAAGATTGTCTTCATCGATACCGGAGCCATTATCTGCAACCTGTATCAATACCTGATTATTTACCTTCTCAGTGGATATATGGACCTCGCCCTGTGGCTGATCGTCTAATGCATGTAGCGCATTATTGATCAGGTTGACCAATACCTGTTCCAGTTGAATATGGTCTGCGCGTACGCTAAGCCCTGGCTGTATGCCATCGGTGTTGATTTTGACATTGGAGTTTTTATGCTGTGGCGAGGTGATGTCGATAGAGCTCTGGATGACATATTCGATGACCACGGTTTCCAGGTTACCGCTGGATTTACGCGCAAAGAATTTTAGCTGGGAGCTGATCTTGCCCATACGTTCGGTAAGCTCGGCAATGCGCGCCAGGTTTTCATCGGCCTTAAAGGTTTTATTAAGATTAAGAAATTGGCGGGCATTATCCGCATAGCTACGAATGGCCGCCAGGGGATTATTCAGTTCATGGCTGATACTGGCTGACATCTGACCAAGTACGGCGAGCTTGGCTGTCTGGATTAATTCATGCTGAGTGTCGCGCAATATTTGTTCGGTATGCTTGTGTTCCTCTATTTCATTAACCAGGTCGGCGGTTCGGATGGTGACTTCCTGCTCCAGCTTTTTCTGTGACTCGAGCTGAAAACGTTCACGTTCCTGACGTCTACGGCGTCTTTGCCAGGCCAGTGCAACAATGAGCAGCATCAATATGCCTATCAGCAGGATAATAAGCATGGCAGTGAAGCTGGTTTGATCAGTATTATCTAAAGGAGCCAGAATAGATGCTGTCCAGCCTGCTTCAGGCATAGCGTAACTATGGGTCAAATATTGTTGTGATTCTTTAGACCCATGACCGACAATTCTGGTGATAATATTTTTGTTGAAAGATAAAGCGCTGGTTTGATAGTCCATTGCCTGGATACGAATATCACCATAGCGTCGGCTGGATAATATCTGTTCAACTTTTTGTTCAGACAGGGGGTGAATGCTGTGATACACCCATTCTGGCTGGGTGCTAATAAAGATGATGCCATCATTGTCTACCACTATGAATTGAGTGTCACGATTTGACCAGCGCTGCTCGATATTCGAAAGATCCATTTTGAGTACTATGGCTCCAATAATTTCGGCGGCATAAACCAGTGGATGAGCGAAATAATATCCGCGCTCTCCTGAGGTGGTTCCTAGTGCGAAGTAGCGCCCCTGGTTGCCTTTCATAGCTTCGCTGAAGTAGGGGCGAAAGCTGAAGTTACGCCCGACAAAAGTAAGATCCTCCTGCCAGTTACTGGCAGCAAGAGTCATACCTTTGTTATCCATCAGATAGGTATCTGAAGCGCCGGTAATGGTATTTACTTCCTGCAAAAAATGATTCACCAGATTGATGCGTGCGCTATTGTCAGGGTCGTTAAGCGCTTCCACCAAAAGTCGGTTTTTTGTAATCAATTCTGGAATAAACTGAAAGCGTGCCAGTTGCGATTCCAGATGACCGACAAACTGTTCCAGCTGTTGTTGATTTTCTGCGGATAATTGTTCGATACCGTTGCGCCAGCTCACTACATAGCTGGCCCAGGATGCTACCGACAGTATCAGTAGAATCCCTGTCAGGGTCATTAGTTTTGGGGATTTTATAACGGGCATAAAGTGTCAGCTTAGATTCTCAGGTTCTGGGCTGACCGGCTTCTTCCCTCTCAAGCACCTCTGTTTCCTGTGCAGCCTGAGCGTACCATTGCTGCATAGCAGGGTTATTAATAAGGGCTTTTATGTAATCTTGACTGCTTGCACTAAGTTCGGGCAGATAGGTGTTAAAGCGAGAAGCCATGGGGGCAAACATGCAGTCTGCAATGCTAAAGTCACCGAATAGAAAGTCACCCTTGCTCCCATAGGTATCACGAAGTTGAGTCCATAACTGGTCAACCCGGCTGATATCTGCGCGAATTTCCGCGCTGATGGAGATAACTCGAGAGCTACGGCAATTCATCGGCATGCTGCTTCGAATAGCCGTGAAACTTGAATGCATTTCAGCGCTGGCTGAACGCGCCTGTGCTCTGGCTAAGGGGGCAGCAGGCCAGCCCTTTCCATCCAGATACTGTTCGGAAACATATTCGCAGATTGCCAGCGAGTCCCAAATCTCTACGCCTTTATCATGCAAAACTGGTACCTTGCCGGCAGCACTATACTGAGCCAGATTAGTCGCAAAATCAGGGGTATCAAGCGGTATACGGATTTCTTCAAATGCAAGATTGAAGTGACTGAGTAATAACCAGGGCCTAAGAGACCATGAGGAGTAGTTTTTATTGCCGATAATTAGCTGCATTACGATTGCCTTTGAATTTGCGGGATGTCTAAATAGTAGTGTAAGGCAATCTGTTTTGATACTGTAGCGATTATGATGCCTGGACGTGTTTCCAATCCTCATAGGGGGTAGTGGCATCTAATGAAAAAATAATTCTAAAAACCAGGGGGTAATATCATGTCAACACCATTGGATCGTAGTCGTCAAAGCCAGTCGATAGCACAGTTTCTGGATCAGGCAGCGGCGCTTTATAGCGACAAAAATGCTTTTTCCTGTGGGCCGATGAGGCTTTCGTATTCCGAGCTTGCTCGGCAGGGCAAAGCTTTTGCAGCCTATTTGCAGAGTGTAGGGGTAAGCAAAGGAGATCGGGTGGCCATCATGAGCCCCAACTTACCCGCATTTACCATTGCCACTCTGGGCATACTTAAAGCGGGTGCTATACAGGTTAATATTAACCCCCTTTATACCGCGTCAGAATTAGAGTATCAGTTGAATGATTCAGGTGCTGAAACCATAGTGATCTTTAGTGGAAGTATGGCATCCTTTGCTGCAATCAGGGACAACTGCCCAGTCAGGCGTGTGCTTGTGGTCAGGACCGGGGATGGTAGTGGGATGGAACTGCCTTCGCCTGATGTAGATGCTGCAATCACAGATGTTGTATATTTTTCAGATGCCTTAACTATCGGTAATGGCATTGAATTTCAAGCGGTTACTGTTACGCGCGATGACCTGGCGTTTTTACAATATACCGGTGGTACCACAGGGCCCTCCAAGGGCGCGATGCTTTCTCACGGCAACCTGTTGTCCAACATAGCTCAGCTATATGAAATGCGGCCTGACATAACGCGTGAAAATGAAGAAGTCATTGTCACCGCTTTACCTCTATACCACATCTTCGCCCTGATGATGAATTTTCTGAGTTATGCGGGCTGTGGCTCTCATAATGTACTTATTACAAACCCACGAGATATGGGGAGTTTTATTAGCGCTATAAAGCAAAGTGGATTTACTGTCATCAATGGGGTGAACACGCTTTTTGCAGGATTGATGATGCAGAGCGAGTTTGCGCAGGTAGATTTTTCCAGACTAAAGGCATGTATTAACGGTGGCACTGCGGCCATGGAGAGCACCTCCGATAAATGGCAGGATTTCACCGGTCTGCCTTTAACACAGGGTTACGGACTGTCCGAAACCTCTCCGGTTTTAACCCTTGCATCGGCCGACGAGCGCAGCTTTAGCGGTAAGATCGGTAAGGCGGTACCGCAGACGCATATAAAGCTTATTGATGATGAAGATAATGAGGTTGCAGTTGGCGAGCGGGGTGAGCTGGTAGCCAAAGGGCCTCAGGTTATGCAAGGCTATTACCACAAGCCAGAGGTTAGCGCAGAGGCTTTCACCTCGGATGGATACTTTCGTACTGGCGATATTGCGATTGTTGATAGCGAGGGCAACTACCAGATTGTCGATAGAAAAAAGGATATGGTGATTGTATCCGGATTTAACGTCTATCCTAACGATGTGGAGCAGGTTGCCTGTAAATGCGAAGGAGTCATTGAATGCGCCTGCCTGGGCGTGCCGGATGAAAAAACGGGCGAAGCGGTGAAATTGTTTGTCGTCAAGGCTGAGCATAGCGCTTTGACTGAAGCCGATGTCATTGCTTACTGTAAGGAGCATTTAACACCTTATAAGGTGCCAAAGTCCGTGGTATTTATTAACGAGGTGCCAAAGTCTGCGGTTGGAAAAATGCTCAGACGAGTGCTGCGTGACAGCTAATGTGCAGATGAGTTTGCTTTAGGGAAGCTCTGATAATTCATCCCTGAATTATCAGAGCACAAAAAACCATAGCTTGTAGTCATCGATTTTAGAATTTTCCCGGGTTGAAGTTTCGTGGCATAGAATATTTTTCAGTATAATCAGGGCTGAAAATATCCTGTTTATCATCGTAAAATGGACCGGATATATTCAACAGGCCCAGTAAGGTATGATCAAGAATGTCAGCCTGAAATTTTAAATCGGGTGAAACTCCCAGATTGTTGGCAGGGAAGTCCGGGCTTTGCCAGTACAGCATGGGCACATCCCACATTTCTTTAGCTTTATGGTTGTGACCCGAAAAATCACTATGGTGTGAAACATCCTGTCCGTGATCAGAAATATACAGCCATGAAGAATTCGGTAACTGTTTTTCTTTGAGTTTATCTAGCAGCGTTGACAGGAAATAGTCTTCATACATAACCGCATTGTCATAAAAATTGCGAAATAAAATCGCATAATTTGACCGGCCAGCCTGTTTTAACTGTTGCGTGATACTATCGTCAGTGTCGACACCATATTTTGCATATGCCTCCGGGTAGCGATAATTATAGGTTGGGTGAGCCCCCATCAAATGTAAAATAATAAATTTCTTATCCGCCGGATCGTCTAAGGCTTCCTCATAAGGTTGAAATAATTCAGAATCAAAGCTGCTTTCACCTCTGGATGTGCCCCGGTTGGTAAACACAGTTTTATCGGCATGGTAAGCAAAGATTGACATCACGCCACGCAAATCTGTACCGGCGTTGCTGAGCCAGAAAACCTTGTATCCTGCTGCTTTGGCAATAGATAATACATCGGCTTTGGTTTTCCATAGGTTGGGTTTGGCCAGTGTGGCGGGTGTAAGCATTTTTGTAATAGAGATAATAGTGCCGGCATCGCCTGCCATTACGCTATTAAATGCTAACAGGTCTTTTTGCTGTGCCAGCAGGGGGGTTGTTTCCCGCTCATAACCAAAGAGGCTCCAGTCATGTCGGGTGTCTGACTCACCGATGACGAACACCAGTGTGCGTTTTTGATCAACGTCTTTTAAGTTAATCGCGCTCTGGTCAATGTGGATAGTTTTTTCCATCTGCGCCATTAACTGCTGCGTTTTCACTAACTCATTATGCCATTTCGTATAATAAATCGGGAGAAATAGCACCGGATTAGAGCGTCTGGCAGAAGGGTTAAAATGGATGATTAATGTCAGCAAGGTAAATATACAGCATGCAATCAATTGTCGCTTCGGGGTGTTTTTTGGTTTGAGCGGAGTCTTAAAAATAAAAAACAGGTAAAGCCCGAGAATCAGCAGGAAAATTATCACATGTTTACTGATCTGATAACGATACTGGATGAAAAACTCTGATGTTTCGGAGGAGTTAGTGTTAAAAATAGACTCTATCACCTGCACCTGATCCTGTTCGATAGAGAAGATATCGCGCAGAGTCATCTGGAATGACATAAAAAAAATCAGAGCTGTAACCCAGAATACGATAAAGGTGTTCAGCCATCTGTAGCGTTTACCCAGTATGACTTCCCAATAAAACAGGGAAGTCAAAATCAAAAAGCCCATAATGCCGGATTGACCTGCCTGAGAGTAATTGAGCATGCCCACCAGGTATAAAACAAGAGGGATGGCTGAAAACATTAATCCTTTCAGGATGGGGTGGTTCATATAGGCTGGTCCAAAAATACGGGGATGAACTAAACGTGTAAAACTAACAGAGATTATAGTTTATCGTGTCAAACGGCGAATCAGGCTGGAAGTGTCCCAGCGACCACCGCCCATGGCCTGAACCTCGGCGTAATAATCATTAACGATTTTTGTGATGGGTAACTGGGCACCATTTTTTGCGCTTTCTGCCAGACAAATATCCAGATCCTTACGCATCCAGTCGACGGCAAACCCAAAATCAAACTCGTCTTTTAACATGGTTAATCCGCGGTTTTCCATCTGCCAGGAACCTGCGGCACCTTTTGAAATAACCTCGACGACTTTGGCGCCATCGAGCCCGGCCTTTTGAGCAAAATTCAAACCTTCGGATAGACCCTGAACCAGGCTGGCGATGCAAATCTGATTCACCATCTTGGTGAGCTGGCCAGAGCCAACCGGACCCATTAGTTCAGCTGCGCGCGCATAACTCATGATTACAGGCTTTACTGCATCGTAGGCGGCCTGATCCCCTCCGATCATCACCGTCAGTACCCCATTTTCAGCCCCGGCCTGCCCACCGGATACGGGTGCATCAAGAAATGCTACCGATGCCTTTTGAGCAATTTCACGCGCAACATTAGCTGAAGCGGTTGTATGATCGACAAGAATCGCACTTTCCTTAACTCCAGCAAGAACGCCATCGTCACCATAAATGACTGATCGCAGGTCGTCATCGTTACCCACGCAGACAAAGACAAAATCGGCATCTTTTACAGCTTCGCGCGGTGTAAGCGCAAAGCTACCGCTGTAATCCTGACACCATTGCTCGGCTTTAGATGCAGTGCGGTTGTAAACGCAGGTAGGATAGCCTGCTTTGGCCAGATGTCCTGCCATGGGATAGCCCATGACGCCCAGACCGATAAAGGAAACTTTAGCTTTGCTCATTGATATTCTCTATGAATTTTATATTTCCGAAAGTCTAACACTACAGGCAGGAAATACGATACCCGGCGACAGGAGAAGTTGAGACTGAGTGGCAGTATGACAGTGATTTTCTATAAAAAATATTTATAGCGTAATAAATTGGAAGGTTGAACAAGTATTTTAAGCTGTGAGAAATGAATGTCTATTATTAATCAGGACCTGTTATTTGGATAAATAGTACAGCTGATTCAGCGTTTATTCTGAGAATAATGATGGCTGGAGTGCTGTTGATTCTATGCAAAAACAAAAAAAATGGGGAAGCAACTGAGTAATTTTATTAAAACGTTCGTTATAACAGTTCTAATGCTGTTGTTATTCAACTTTGCAGGCTACTGCTGAGGTTATGCATGAGCTTTGTATTCACTTATACGTTCAGGGCGGGCACGGGGATGGTTTTCGGATGGCTTATATCAGTTATGACCCAGAAGCCTGTGATACAAAAAGTTGATTATGGTCACAAAATTAACACAAAGATCACAGAAGTGTGGATTAACGACTATGCTACTTATACTCCTCCATAGTTATTATGACTATTTACCCGCCACGAGTTACCCTGGCGGGTTTTTTTATCTGGCTTTTAATAACCTAAGGAACCTCTAATTATTATATCTGCCTGGGCTTACCAATTTTACATAATGGGCCAGAGCTACCTCATTAATGAAACTAGTACTTCCAGAATTCAATAGCCCCTTCAGGGAACTGGGAGAGTAATTTGTCAAAGCGTGCTTCATCTACATGCCGCCTGAGGGCTTTGGCTACGTCGCGTATCGCAGTGTCTGTAGAAAAGTTATGATCGGGCCTTAACATACGAACTTCCTGTGCCATCGATGCACTGTCTTCAAATGGCTTCTTTTGTTCATTTACATCCTAGTCAGTTACAAACAGGGCTCTTAGGCATATAGGAAGTACATTCGCAAAAGCAATGGCCTGTTCGGTTGAAAGCCTTCGCCGAAAAACCTGAAATACTCCCTGTGTCATCGTATAGCTTACATGTGTACTCCAAAGATCAGCAGTATCTCGAGCATCCACAAGATAGTCATAAAATTGAGCCGAAGCGCGCTCGTATTCTGCAGGTACAGGCATATGTTCCTACCTCTTTGATCCTGTGAGTTAGCCGGGATTTCGCCGCTAAGCTTTAGCGAATCTAGTGAACCGACTGGTCATAATAAAGGAGATAATGGTTTGTTATGATCAACTTTTACTCATGCAGCAATTTGTTTTCTTACGTTAAGCTTTCTCTCCTCGAGTACGCAAACGATTTACCAGTAAATCATCATTGATGATTTGTTCTTTCATTTGCAGTAATTCATTAACATCCCAGTTGCTACTCAAATAACGACCACTTGCCCAGTCCGCCTGTCCAGAACATAGCCAGACAATAAATCCTGCGGCCAATTCTGGTTCATCAACCAGATAGGGGTGCAAATCCTCGGGCATATTTTTGCCCAGATCTGTAGCAACTCCGCCCGGATGGATGGCAAAACATTTTATGCCATCTTCACCATGATCAACATTTATGAATTCGCATAGACGATTGATAGCGTGTTTTGAGGTTTGGTAGTCAGAGGCTCCCTGCATCAATAGTTGTGCCCCGACTGACGATATAAAGATTAAATGGCCACCTGCTGAGCCTGTTTCAGAATGCTTGCGTGCAGACTCGATAAGATGGGGCAGGCAAAAGCGAGCAAGCAGATAGCTGCCTTTTACATTAATCTCCCAGGAATTCCACCAACTACTGATGTCTGATTTACCGATTTTAGTCCAGGGTCCAAGATAACCGGCATTGGCATCAGCCACATCTATACCACCGAACTGGCTTACGCAATCAGCAATCGCGGCTTCTACCTGCTCAGTATCCGTCACGTCACAAACCATGTATGCACATTGCGTTGCGGGATTTGCTGCTGTAATTTTTGCCCTGGTTTCCTCCAGGGCTTTTTCGGACCTGGCTGTGACATAGATTGCAGCGGCTCCAGCCTCGGCAAATGCTATTGCGGTAGCCTGCCCAATGCCGCGCGATGCGCCGGACAAAAAAATTACCTTACCCGAAGCGCTTCCCTTTAGAGTAGTTTTCGGGTCGATATCCGAATATTGCGAGTGATGTTCTTTAAGGTTTAGAAACTGTGTTTCAATTGATGACATGGTTTTTATCCTTTATAAACGTGACACTTAAGCAGAATTATATGGAGTACAGTGTAATAAAGTTCCAGCCGGGTTGTTGTATTTAATAGCTTGATGATGAACTGATCAGGCTGTTTATTTAGTTTTACTCAAGGTTAACCATTCCGAATATCATTAGAAAACCAAATGTAATCATCATCCATAAAGCTGTACCAAGAGCAATCCAGATGTAGTTTCCAATAGTGTATGTATTATTGGAGTCACCTTCGGGATCATTCTGGCTGAAATTTATAGCTTTCTGGGCTTTAACTAACGCGGAGTATATAAACGGTAAAATGAGTATGCTTAATAGATCGGTATAGGGGGAACCAATATCTTTCCGGGACATTTTGTCTAGAATCTGACTTGCGATTGTTAAAACTACGTAAATTGTTGCTAAGGAGCCTGGATTCCAACTATATGTCTTGCCTTTTTCATTGAGTGAATTCTGGACTTCGCTGAACAGGCTATGGGTGAAAAATATGCTAAATATTGCGCGAGGAACGGGCCAGATACTTTTGCCGCTATAATTCCTGTAGTTTTTCCAGTTGATATAAAACCAGTAAATTGCATAAAGTCCTGTAGTGATAAAGAACAATACAGTAAATTTCCTGATTGATACGACATAAAATTGGAACTGCTCTTCATCTGTTTCGATTGCCAGTTCTGCGCTTGGTGTTTTGTATGGGTCATTGGTCATATAACTTATTTCCTTGGTAAAGCTTGCAGTATGATAAACGAGATCTATCGGTCTCATTTATCATGTTTTAGTGTCTCGGAAAAATTTGATATTAAATCACTTTGAACCGGTGTATTAAACCGATGTTCCTGTCATCTACGTCGGCATGTAATGTGACAGGAACATGTTAGCGAAGCTGGTGGGCAGATGATAACCCTCTAATAGTGGATCAAGGCCGCCGATCCTAAGTAGACCATCAACACCGCCAGAATATGCCCCGCAAAGCGAGATCATTTTTGCTGGCTTTGATAAGCTTCATTTGCACGTACCTGGTAATCCTGATAAGCAGGAAGGGCAATTGCTGCAATTATCCCCAAAAGTGCGATGCCGAAAAATACCAGGCTCCATAAAGACCATTTGCGCTGTACTCTCTGGAAGTGTTCAACGCTTTCCCATTTTTTGTTTCGCCAGGCCCACTCTCTACCTTTAAAGCCAAGCACAAAAGCGAATATAAAGCCAATATACGGGAGCAAACAAAGAAGCCCTATCCATGTTTTATTACCAATTGCCCAAATCCAGTTAAACATAAAGGCTCCCCAACTCCAGCCTTTAACGCCATCGGGGATCTCAGAGTACTTACCTTGACCAGACGAATTTTCATCAACCGTCAATTTCGATTCAGGTGGTGTGTAAATATCATTCATGACTTTCTTCCTATGTAATTTTTTACTTTCAATTTTGATTAAAGCTCGGAATCACAGAAAGTTTAAGCAGGGAAGCAGCTTAAATTTTTCCATGTGCATATACCTGGGTACACCCTGCAGGGACATTAACTAATGAGGTGGATGCCCCTGTTAGAAAGGTCACCATCTATAAGCAGAGGTAATTAAATGATAACTACTGGCGAATGGCAAGGGCTGATCTACCAGTTAATGAGCTGTAGCATTAATAAGGTAGAGATGGCGGGGCATATTCAGCGGAGGTATAAGGCTTTCTGTTCTCAATATTTAGGGTCTTCTTAAGTGTTAACTGGCCCTAAATAAATGGCAATTGTGGTAGGAAAGAACAATGCCAATTTCATATAAAGTAATAATACATTGATCCTTATATCATTTGTTTATTGAGTTATAGTTGGCTCAATAAATCTATAACTTAGGCCTTAACAAAAAAACAAGGAGAGAGACATGACTGTTTTAGCATCACTGAAAACTATGACTACTGTTGTCGCGGATACTAGCGACTTCGAAGCTATTAAACTGTACAAGCCAACAGACGCAACAACAAATCCTTCTCTGGTATTTAAGGCGGCTAGTATGCCTCAATACAGACACTTGCTGGATGATGCCGTGGCATATGCCAAACAAAACAGTTCAACAGCCGAAGAGGCTGTTGAAATAGCCCTGGACAAGGTAGCAGTTAATTTCGGGGTTGAGATTCTTAATCAGGTTGAGCGTTTTGTTTCAACTGAAATCGATGCCCGCCTTTCATTCGATGTTGATGCCACTGTAGCCAAAGGACGTCAGCTTGTTCGCATGTATCAAGATGCAGGTATCAGCAAAGACCGTGTATTATTTAAGATTGCATCAACATGGGAAGGCATTCAGGCAGCAAGAGTTCTTGAGAAAGAAGGCTGTCGCTGTAACCTGACACTGCTATTCAGTTTCGCGCAGGCAATTGCCTGTGCCGAAGCAGGCGTTTTCCTGATTTCTCCATTCGTGGGTCGTATTTTTGACTGGTACAAAAAAGCCGAAGGTGTAGAAAGCTATGGTTTTGATGATGACCCTGGTGTGAAATCAGTGCGGCGTATCTATGCCTATTATAAAAAATATGGCTATACCACGGTTGTTATGGGCGCTTCATTTCGCAACACAGATGAGATCAAAGCATTAGCGGGTTGTGATCTGCTTACTATCAGTCCAAACCTGCTTGAAGAGATGAATAACGACAACCGCGAGTTGACTCAGATACTTTCAGCGGACTACGCTGAAAAATGCGAAGATGCCAAAATTGAACTGGATGAAAAGACATTCCGTTGGATGCTGAATGAAGACGCAATGGCAACAGAAAAGCTGGCTGAGGGAATCCGCGGATTTACAGCCGATCTGATTAAACTGGAAGACATGATTAAAGAGCAGCTGGCATAGTTATTACAGGTGATGGCGA
Organism: Gammaproteobacteria bacterium; assembly: GCA_050295575.1. Classification (GTDB taxonomy): domain Bacteria; phylum Pseudomonadota; class Gammaproteobacteria; genus JACNJF01. Next base: position 40,592 of record JBNKPX010000018.1, read on the forward strand.
TGGCCCTGGTAAATGCCTGAACATGATGTTCTGTTTAGCTGAGTGGAAATGGTGAAATCATGGTGCGTAGCAGGCATCCTGCACAGCTTGATTTCATCTTGGGAATTTTCAACAGCAGGCATTCTAGTTGGTATAGCGGGCGTCGACACTAAGTTTCTATTTAGGAAGCATGAAAGTAAGCTGTAATACTCGAAAGATATTTGATCGAAAATCAAAGACATGACCTGCAGCCCCCACTGTTCATTGCTAGTACCGAACGGGTATAAACTTCGCGCGGCAGAAGTGCTACAGGGAGGTAGCGTTTATGGAGCCATAGGATGTAATCTCTTTCAAATCTAGCACCTGCCCGGAATATTCTTTCACACACCTTTGCTTTCCTAGCACTGTAGTCGACTAACTAATAGTCATAAAATCATAAATAGCATCAAATCATCGAGCATATGGATTATTCACTCATGAGCGATGAGTTAAAAAAGACCCGGTTACCCTTATTTGAAGTTTTTGCCATAACCAGATCCTGATCACCATCACCGTCGACATCAGCCAACGCCGTGGATATAACGCTTCCCGATTCGTCCAGAAATTGCAGCGTGTCGTTGAAAATTCCACTGCCATCGTTGTGATACACGCGCACGGTGTATGCTGTTGTCTCCACGAGATCCAGGTCGCCGTCTTCGTCTACATCATGCAAGGCAACTGATCTGGTAAAAAATGTCCCGATAACCTGTCCAGAATCGATAAAATCGCCGCTACCATCGTTCAAGTACAGTCTGTTTTCACTATTTGCATTCACCTGATTGGAGCCATTGCCGAACAGAATATCCAGATCACCATCTCCGTCTACGTCGCCCATAGCAATCGCAACACTGTTTTGCACGCTGAAATCCTGACCAGAATTACTAAAGCTGCCATCACCATTATTGAGATAGATGAGGGACGGTTCGTCCCGCCTGGCAATCACCAGGTCGACCAGATCATCCGCATTGATAGTGCTAAACGCAATCTCAGTCGCTGAGATCAAGTCTATAGATTGCGCGGATTCTATGAACTGAGCGGAACCGTCGTTGATATAAAACTTAATACCCGAACCATCCAGGTTCAGCACGGCTATATCGGGTGAGCCATTGTTATCGATATCACCGATAATGACATTATGACTATCGTCTGCGCCGAGAGACTGTCCCGAATCAGAAAAATTTCCTACACCGTCGTTAAAATAGACCCGGTTGCCCTTTTGCCCATAATTGGCATCGACGATATCCAGATCACCGTCGCCATCTAGGTCAGCAAGAGCAATCGATTGACTGTTATCAGTGCCGAGCGATTGGTTACTGTCCGAAAAAATGCCCAGGCCATTGTTGAAATACACCCGATTACCGCCATTAGAATTGGCTGCAACCAGATCTGGATGCGTATCACCATTCAAATCACCAACTGCAACCGCTTGAGTGAAGAGACTCCCCAGAGACTGGTTGCTATCCACGAAAGCGGGAATCAGATCCGCAGCATTTGAGGCCATTGCATCGGGCGGACTGGATACAAAGGCATCGTTTTCTATGGCATTCGGTGTCATTGTATCGCTGATATCGATACCGGAAGGTGCACCGGGCTGTTGGCTACCATTATATTCCCCGGCGATTGAAAGGACCGGGTTCTGGCCGAGGGTAATCGTTATCGATTGTCCATTTGATAAGGGGCTAGTTACAGCGGCGCCAGAGCCAAATTGATCGCCTGAAACGGGCAGGTTGAAATCGTCAACGGAAGGGGAATTGGTCATTATCCCCTGATCGAACGGGACGACGATTTGATCCGCCTGATCGACGGTACCGTTATTATTGATATCAAGATAATGTGCAAAGCGCGTGACTATCGGCGGTGAAAGTACGCTTCTTAGGTTTGACAATGCAGGGGTGCTATTGAGATTACCAGTGCTGGCCACCGGTGTTACCTCGCATTGAATAACGCTGAATTTATCTTTTTCTGTCAACGTGTAACTGCTGGAAGTTGCTCCGCTGATTTCGACGTCATTGCGCAACCAGCGAAATGACGTGTCGCCTTCGGCATCACCCTCAGCATCCGTGTAATCATACTGAATCGATACTGTGTCACCAATCAATGCATAGTCAAGGTTGGTACTCTCGATATTGAGATTGCTGGCGACCGGAGCGGCGTTTAGTCTAATAGAATTTGAACCCAACAAAAAATCCTGGGTTTCACCTGGTATGGTAACGACGAGTACTACATAGAAGCCGATATCATCGTTTGACAAGGTGTAAGTCACATCGGTGGCGCCTGGAATTTCAATGCCGCCTATTATCGAATCAGCAAAAACGGCAAAAATACTATCGTAACGGTACCATTGAAAAATAACATCAGTATCGAATTCATTGAGGAAACCATCACTGGTCAGTCCGGCGACCAGAGTTTCACCAATTAGAAAAACATTATCATTTCCATCCGTTATGGTGAGCTCATTGTCGGCGCCCCTGATACTAAAATCTACGATCATGGAGGGCGAGATGACACTATCGCCCTGCAGAGTTCCCGACAATGCGACAGGCGTAACTTCGAACGCGATGCTTTTACCCTCGTCTTCCGGGGCAAGATCAAAAAAAGAAGCGTCTGCGCCCGCAACAGGAACACCATCGAGAAACCAGCGGAATATACTGTCGCCCTCGGCATCATTTTCCGTATCTATGTAGCCATAGATACCTTGCAGCCGATTGTCCCAAACGAATCCGCTCTGGCCAATGATTACTCCTGTCCGGGAAATAAAAACTGAATCCGCTATTGGTGCCGTGTTAGATGTAACTGTAACGTCGTTGACGTCTGCAGACTCGCTACCGCCACACGATGCAATTAACCCAAGAACAGCGCCGAAAAGCATTGCCCTAGATAGTAGTGAATATATCCTTTTTTGCATAAGCCTAATAAATTATTGAAAATCCCTTGATTCTGTAAATTTTTGTAACAGTGTTCCAGCTTACTTCAAAAACCTTAATGGCTGCAACAGGCGCAGGCTGTGTGAAAACTCCGATTGTATTATAATATGTCATCCAAACAGACAGGTGAAGCAATGACTGGATTCATTGAAGGCGTAGCCAGAATACAAGCCACCTTATCTCCTGAATTACTTGACGATTACATCAGTGGATAAAATCCCGTTAGCGTTATTGATGTCTTCGTCGATAAACCTTTAAAGACACCCTGAATCTTTTTAGGAACTCAAAATATAATTCAGCTGATACTGCAAACCTCCCATCAATGTGAAAACTTTTGTCGTAGAAACTATGAAGGACTGAAATCAACTACCCTTAAAGTCTCAAACACAATAAGGTGAATAACATGAAAACAGCCCTTCAAAACAAAGATAACGCAACTCAGCCCATTTTGTACATAGCTTTCGAGCTCAGTAACAGCAAATGGAAGCTGGGGTTTAGCAATGGCGAAAAGCAACGGATTATAAGCGTCGCAGCCAGAGACTGGGAAAGCCTGATGGACAAGATCGAACAGGCAAAAACCAAGCTCTCCTGCGCTAGAGATTGCAAGGTGGTGAGTTGCTATGAAGCCGGTCGGGATGGCTTCTGGATACACCGTGCGCTAGAGGCCGAAGGGATAAAAAACCATGTGGTGGATTCGGCTAGTATCGAAGTGAGTCGGCGCCAGAAAAAGGTCAAGACCGACCGGGTTGACGTGATCGCATTATTGAGATTATTGATGCGTTATTACAGTGGTGAGAAACAGGCCTTGCAGGTTATTC
>JBNKPX010000019.1:0-20916 GCA_050295575.1 Gammaproteobacteria bacterium
GCTCCTAGCTGAAGAGCTTGCTGTCATTGAACGGAGGCAACAATTTTAAAGAACTGGAGAGGTGTCCGAGTGGCTGATTAAATTGTAGGGAACAATTTAAGATGTCGATGAAATCGACACCCGCAGGGTGAAATACAGGACGTATTTCATCAACGAGCACGACGTGCTCCTAGCTGAAGAGCTTGCTGTCATTGAACGGAGGCAACAATTTTTAAGAACTGGAGAGGTGTCCGAGTGGCTGAAGGAGCACGCCTGGAAAGTGTGTATACGGCAACGTATCGAGGGTTCGAATCCCTCTCTCTCCGCCATAAACAAACCCCGCATCAGCGGGGTTTTTTTATGCAGGAAAGAAAACTTCGAGGAGGCTCGTGGGAGATGAAAGCCATCCCTGATTTTCACACATTGTACAGCATAGCTTCCCAAGTTCGTTCCAGACGAATTTGTTGACAAAAAACGCTAGTTTTTAGACCGCTTCAGCGCCTTATGCGAGGCGCAGGGAAAGATAAGAGGATACCATCGGCTAGTATGTTGTTTTAACCGTATTTCCGTACTATCCCGGATAAAAGCCTCGTAATGACTCACATATCAGGGGTAGAGTTCAGGCTTGATTTGGTACTCTGAAAGTTTAGATAAGTAATTGTTTTAAATCTATTTTTCCTTATTTATCTGGCTCATTGACAATTCCTTTATCGGTCGATTAGTATGGTTTATTTGAAAGTAAGGTTACCGAAATAGAAGGAATCCGTCTATATTCTAATAGTTCTGCTTCCTTCTATAAAACTGTTATATTACAAAATGAGTTTATCCCAAGTAGCTATTGTACTGAATGAATCAGAGGAAAATATCTTAGAGCTAGCTAAGACGATGCATGTATGGTTAGCAGGTACAGAAATTAATAACAAAATTTATAGCTCTGCTAATGTAAAATTATTCCCCGAGAACTTGTCATTTTCCTTGTTTGAAATTCCAGAAAGCTCTGACACTGAGGAGCAGTGCATCATTGGCTTAGACCTAGTAGAGGTGCATCACTCGTCGGCATTTGATGGTATTCCTTGGTTAGAAATACAAGTTTATGGTTGCCCCTTGACTCAAAAATTGCAACGAGGGTTTCTTGAGTTTGGTAATACTAAAATCAGTAAAGAAGAGTATGGCTTTAAGGTATCAAGAGAAGTTGAGAAGTAATATAACAAGGTCAATGCACATGGAAAAATTTAAGCTGCTCCACTCCGTTCCGCAACTTAAATTTCCCAGTGATTGCAAGCGTTGTACCTCAAAGAAGAAATAAAATGCTAAGAAAGAAAAGTTCCCTCATAACCGCAATATTATCCCTGATCATGCCAGGTCTTGGGCAAATCTATAATTCTCAAGCGATCAAAGGGATTATAGTTTATCTGTCTGGTTTTCTGTTATTGTTTGGAGTTTCTGTATCGAAAATTCAATATACATTTAATGGGCTGCTCATTTTGGTTTTTGTCATGATGGCCTATTACTTATTCGTAATTGTTGACGCTATTATTGTCGCTAAAAGGAGTGGGCTCGATGAGCCGAAAAGCTACAACAAATGGTATGTTTACACTCTGATTTTCTGTGCAAATATTGTGTTTAGCAATATCGTTGGTGATTTTATCACAATTGAATATCTCACAATAAAATCATATAAAATTCCTGCCAATTCAATGAGTCCAACCATAGAAATCGGCGACTTTATCATTTCAGACACTAAAGCGTACGAAAATTCAGAACCCAATCGTGGCGACATAATTATTTTCGCCAACCCCAAAGATCCCCGTCAGGATTTTATTAAAAGGGTAGTAGCAACAAGTGGCGATGAAATAGAAATAAAAAACAAACAACTTTTCATTAATGGGAAAGAAATTACTGAGCCCTATGCTTCTCACTTAGATAATGAATTCAAAGAACAACGAGACGATTTTGGAAAAACTACTATACCAAGTGGCACCTATTATGTTTTAGGCGACAATCGAGATAATAGCTTTGACAGTCGTTTTCTAGGCCCTATTAAGAAATCAGCCATCAAAGGAAAAGCTCTTTATTTCTATTTTTCTAAAAATGCTGATAAGTTCGGGAAAGCAATAAAATAAAAAAGGTACAACCAGACACTTCAGCGGACGTCGTTAACGCATGCGGCCTGACGGGCAAGTTCGGGTGGCGCCGTCCGCTGAGTTTAACGTTATGTGTAGGTATAAATTAATAGAATACATACTGAATCATAAGCATTCATTCATAAGCTTGGAAATACTTGGAATTGTATTGTTTGGTATCAGTATTTATTCATTGCGCTCGTTAGGTGAAACAGAGCTATACACATGGCAAGCTTTAGGCTTATTTAGTTCTGTGATTGTTTTTAGCCTAGGTTTCTTTCCTTTATGCTATGTCGCATGGTTTAAGAATGAAAGTGAGGTGGTTTCTTTCTATGCAAAAGCAATACTTTTCTGGGTATTTTCTCTAGTGTTCGTTGGCATCTTAATAAGCATAGGTTCTATTTATATTGAAAACACATAGCAAAAAATTATGTCGCCTGCAAAAAAAAGCATGCAGGCTGGGATGCTCCGCGATGTTGCGCGCCCATATTTAGATCGTTAGCTGTCAGAAAATAGTAAGACTATGAATAATGAACTGGACAAAAAAATTGAAGGTATTCTAGTTGGAGCAATGGCTGATGGCTTCAATCGCTCGTTAAAAGCACTGGAAGACGCTGGAGCAATAGATCGAAAAGAAATGATGAAGGAGTACACAGGGATGGGGAGCAAGTACTATGACATGGTTACTGAGCAGTTTGAGTATACTGCTCACTATGCAAAAGAGGCAGTTCGCGCACTGATCGAAGAAGAAACAAAAAAGTCATGAAATCACTAGTACTGCCAAAATCAGAGCTTAACAAGTGGCTTGTGTTGGAATCACTCGCTGCGCTCGCTCTCCGCACTGCCAGGCGTAATACCTCGGGAAGAATAGATGGAATTTGCTAACGAAATTTATGAAACGATACAAAATTACTGTAGTGATGGTGATTTAGCTTTCGAAGACGACGACCTCCAAAAAGCTTACCAGAGCTATATGAAAGCCTGGGAGCTAATTCCAGAGCCTAAGACTGACTGGGAAGCTTCTACATGGGTGTTGGGAGCGTTGGCAGATGTGTACTTTGTTAATGATAACTTTTCGGCGTTAAAAGAGTCACTTGAATATGCAATGCATTGTCCAAATGCAATTGGAAATCCATTTCTTCACATGCGTTTGGGGCAGGCTCAATTCGAACTAGGCAACACTGAAAAAGCGAAGGAGGAGTTAGCTCGAGCATTAATGGGAGCAGGCAAAGATATATTTGAGAATGATGACCCCAAATATTTCAATTTTATCTCTCAGTTTATGCAACCGCCAGAGGGACAGGACTCTTGGTGGTAAGGTATAACAAGGGCCAGCAACGGACTGTCAAACCTGTCACTTTTTGTACGCTTCGCTGCACAAAAATCGCCAGCTTTGCCAGCTGCTTTGGCCGGCGTTATGTGTCAGGTGAAGTCAGAGGGAGCTAATAGTGCTAGGCAAAAATTTAAATGCTCGCATACCTGCTTACAAGAAGGTGCTCGCTAGCGGGGAAATTCAGAAAACATACCAGAGTCTTGTGGGTATAGTTCAAGGTTTAAGAGCTCAATTTTATAGAACTTATAAAGATGAGTTTTCAGTTGCGAATGTACTACATGGATATGTCGACTTTACGTACTTTTATTTGCAAAACGATTATCTTAAAAAACATAAACTCAAGCTAGCTATCGTGCTTAATCATCAAGAAGCGCGCTTTGAACTTTGGCTGCTTGGGCAAACAAAGGATATTCAGATTAATTTATGGAAAAAGATGAAGGATGAGAAATGGGTAAACGAAGATTCAATGCCGGAATGGTCAATCTTTGAAATTGTAATGCTCGCCAATCCTGATTTTGACAATACCGAGAAGCTATCAGAATCTATACATAATTTATTTAGCGCACTGTCAAAAGAAATTTTTGAAGCGCTAGAGGCATACGTATAGGGGCTCATAACAAACCAATTAATCCGACCTCAATACGCTAATTTCGGTGGCTTATTGGGGTGTTATACAGGAGAAGAAAATGGATAGTCGAATAATATTTACACTTGAATCTTCTAATGAATTATTTCGCAGTAAACTGGGTTATTACATATTTTCCGGTACTTGGCTTGTATTGATACTATGGGCTTATCTGCATTCTTCATACACGGTTCTAGTCGGGCCTTTAGTAATTACAATAATAGTTCTTCTTTCTTCATCGAAGTACCTAAGAAAGAAAATTGACATCATCGTTTCAAATGATGCATTGACAATTCAAGAACGCGGTGCGACGCTTTGGAAGGTATCGCTTCGAGATATTTCATCTATTGATTTAGAGGAAAAGAGCTTATTCCAATTTGGGGCAAGGAAAGCATTGATAATTCGTAGTAGAAAAAATGATTCATTTTACCAAGCCCTGGATGGTATGAATTTTGGTGAGTTTGAAACATTTGAAGTTATAAATGAGTTAAGAGCATTGAGTAACAAAAATGCATAAGCGCATGCTCACGGATAAAATTTCCGCTGCACTCCAATTTTCCTGGTGATGCGGTCGTTTAGGCTAGTAAGGTTTGTCTCCAGATCATATATTGTCAATAAAAGTTGACGCTCAGTTACTCGTCAACTATAGTTGACGTGTGGTTAATATAAAATCAATTCCATCACCAGATTCTCCTGAGGAAGCGCTTGCTGCCGTTGTTGCACTTCGGCATATGGCGGAGCAGTTGGAGAGAAAAGCTGTTAAAGAAGCTATTGCCCAAGGATGGAGTTGGTCTCAAGTGGCTGAAGCATTAGGTGTTTCGAAACAGGCGGCCCATAAACGCCATGCAGCCTACATTCAAAAAGCAAAGAGTCTTAAATGAGGAACAGGTAATGCTTAGACGTTATCTTCTACGCTTCCGTGATGTGAAAACTATCGCGAAACTAATACCAGGAGCAGATAGAGAGGCCAATATGATGGGTGAAGAAAAACCTGGGGCTGAACATTTTGTACTTTCTGCTCTACATCTTGAAGATGGTTCTGCAAGGCGTACATTCGAAAGGTTTGAAATTGATTCAAAAATATTCCGAGAAGCGATCAAAGCCCAATATGAAGAAGCTCTAAGTTCTGTTGGCATTAGTCAAGAAGCTGTTGAAATTGAACCTGAGCCTATAGAAACAGACAGTATGATTCATAATTCACAACCATCAGGCCAGGATTTAATGAAATCGCTCTATGCTCTGAAGCAAGAGGACAAAGATCGTCCTCTATTAGGAGCGCATGTAATAATAGTAGCATCAGCCATAGAGTATGGTGTAGTACCGAGGGCGCTTAAAGTTTTAGGAGTTGATCGAAGCTTACTAAATAAAGCCGCTAAAGAAGAACTTGGTTCAGCGCAGTGGTAGTAAATGTCATCTAACAAGGCCATTAGATTCGCTCTCTGCGATCACCGGAGGCTCGCAAACTCGCGCCGTTTATGACAGAGTTAACTGTTAAATATGAATACTTCTCAAATTGTTATTTCAGTGGTTTTAGTTGTTGCCTTAGTTTTGGCGTTTGTCGCGTTTTTTCGATCGCCGAGAGAGCAACGTTACGCTATATATAAGCCAAGCAGTACGGAAAATGATCCTGCGTTTGCTCCCGAATATACAAAGGAAGAACGTGTATGGTTAGTAGTCAAAAATCTATTTTGGTTTTCACTAATGCTAGCATTTTGCAAGCTTTGGTTTTTTGATTTTTTGGGCGAGTATACAAAAGTAGCGCACTGTTACAAATATGGTCCGCTCACAGGTACTCATCTGATAATGTATGGTGTTTTTGTCGGTTTACCTTTTACGTCGGCTGTTCTTCTATTTGGTTTTGAGGGCGTAAAAGCAATAAAGATCATTAAAGTCGGCCAGTTTCCGTTACCCGGGCAAAAGGTATTTAAACCAACTAAGTATAAATATGGAAACGCCGCAAGAATAAATGGCGCTATATTAATAGCTGCGGTAGTGTTTCTGTTTGGCTTGGCCGTATGGGGTTTTGGGCAGGCAAAAGAGATAACGCAAGAAATAAAATCATGTGAAATCAATCCATCAGTTAACAAGCAGCTCCATCGGACAAATTTTACTGTCACCGCTTTTGCACTGCGGGGCAAAACCGCCGCCAGCAAAATTTACTCGGTGAGCTGAGCGTTATATTTAAGGAGAAACTATGCCTCGTCGTTACATACCCGCGTTGATTATTGTAATCGCTCTAATTGGTTCCACTATTTATTTCTATAATGAAGAGACTTCATATATCAAAGACATGACTGTCGCAGAAGGAAGAGTAGTCGCACTTGGAGAAAAAAGTACCGCTACTACTAAGGTTAATGGCAAATCGACAACAACCAACACCCAAGCCATCGTTGAATTTGAGGCAAATAACACCACCTATCGAGTTGAGGGGCGGGCTATGGGTTACCCTCGCTGGGAGATAGGTCAAATTGTTGATGTCTATTATTCCGAAAAAAAACCTAATATAGCTAGAATAAAGCGCTGGGATGAAATCTATTTTTTTACCATCATTAGCGCTTTCTTTTTGAGCTGTTGTTTATTTTTTGGCTCAATCAACTTTTTAGTATATAAAGTTAGAGGTAAGCCGCTGTCATAAATATAACTAGGCGGTGTTGTGCCTTCGGCTGGGACCTTCGTTTCGCCGCGCACCTTAAATTCCGTAGTGATTAGAGTTAAAGGAGATAACATGAAAGGCAAGTTAAGTGTTTGGCTGCTATCTATATCCCTTCTTGTCTCCGTGGCGCTAAATGTGATTATTGGAAGAGCAAACCTGAACTACTTTGACACTAGCTATGAAGATTAGCCAAGCAACAAGTTAAATATTTGACGCTTCAGTCTTTTTTGAAAAACAAGCAAATTGAAAGTGCAACAGAACTAGTTAATGCGGAAGTTGAATGGCGAAATGCTGTTTTGGCTATTTGTTTAAAGGAAAACTGCTCGCAAAGTGCAAGAGCTATTTTGCAGGCATCAAAGGTTGCCAAATGAACTCTATCCAGCGCATCAAGATCGTTCGCTATCGCTCACTATGACGCTCCGATTCGCTGTAGGCCCCTTTATACACATGGACCATGGCGACTACTCAGCGCCAGTACTAACCAGCACTAGCTAACAAGGCTTCAAGAGGGTGCCGCAAAAACGTTACTGGGGGCTGATTAAAGCACAGCCCCCACATACCGATATACCTCTATCCAAAATTCATCTTACTCGGACTCGGTTGACTCCTCTTGATCTACAGGGCAGCAGCGGTACTCCTGTGATTTATCCAGTAGTTCGATCTGCTTCTTTAACAGTTCGTTTTTCAGACGGTTATGCTCCAGTTCGATTTTGATACTCTCTTCCAGTGCTGGTTCGCAGGTTTGGCAATCATCCAGACAACCCTTTACCACTACGCCTGGAGTAGGCAGGCTGGTGCGGAAGGAGAACTCCATTTCAGCGATGATCTCCTTACTTACGTTGCCATTGTTATCGAGAATGTTGTTTGCCTGCAGATCTGCTCGCACTGCATTGATAGCCTGCTCGCTAATGGTCTTATTGAGTGGCTCCCGATTGACATTGATTGCACTTATCGAAGCAAGATTGAGCTTGCGAGTACTCGATAGTTGAGCGGTTTGCTGTTCTGAAGCCAGGTAAGCAGCCTGGATTTTAGGCAGTTTACTTGAATTAGCCAGTACACCGGCGGGAATGGTAGTCAACTGGGGATCTTTGGCAATAGGGCGATTCACCACAGCGCTGTCCCCAGCAGGATCGATTACTCGGAGTCTTACTGCTTGAATCGACAGCTTTACCGTCTGCGTCTTGTTTACCTGATAGAAGAGGTAGGTGACAGCCCGGCAGCGATTGGGATTGGTGAATGTTCTGCTGCTACTCTCTAGATGACTTTCACTTTCACCCTCAGTGTGCTGTCTGGTAGAGACTTCACCGATGGATACAGCGTTAGACTCCCGTGTCATCTGAACTGCCCGGTTATGGGAGGACTCCGCATGTACATTCAATTCGCGTAGAAATGAGTGGGTAGATTGGGCATTGTAGCTACCAGATACGCTGACCGAGGGGCCATTGAAAATCGTTCCTAAAAGACTGCTAGATCCGGCAGAGCTTGAAGCAGAACCCGACGAACTTGAAGAGGAGTCACTTGAGTCACTTGATTCAAGGTCAGACATGAATCGGTCTACAGTATCCATGTAGAACTGCTCTTCGGCTATACGTTCATGACGATAAGAGAGCTGTGTCTCGCTGTCGAAGGTGAAACGTGATCGACGATCCATACTGAACAGACGAACCTTCTCTCCAGGCAACAGAGTAGTGCTATAGACCAGATTACCCAGCTCCATCGGGCCTGTGCATCGCTCAAGTCGGACATGTAAAGCTACTTCAACCGGCACTCGATGAGTACGGTCATTATCTTTAACAGTCGCGTTGTGATTCAGTCGATAGACAAAATCCAGATAGTCACACTTCTTTCCATCAGGTAGTTGGGGGCAGCATTTGTTGGTTTTTTCCATTTCAGTTCTCCTTTGCTTATTGGGAAGTTCAGGCTAGTCGAGGTGACTTTGTTATTCTGTGATTTATTAACAGACCCGATATGGAATATTTACCTCGTAGGCGAAAAGTATCTGGAGTCAGATAGCTCTCTTTTATAATAATTATTGGTGTTTGAAATTTGAATCAGCATGGGGGGAGGTTTTTGATTTGAGATTCGTTCTTAACGAGATATTATCCAATTAATTTCATAATTCAGGGAAAATTATCGCTCGTACATTAATATTGGTATTTGCCGGGGCACTTTACCACATCAACTCGTGAGGAAATCTAAGAGATTATATTTATGAAAATGATGATGATCGACATCAATTCCTGTAACTGCTGAGCGATGTCTGTGACACCTATAGCTGGGGTTGTTCCTTGGGATAGATATAGCCAGTCGGTAGAATACCCAGTCGCATCAAGTGATGCCAGGTGAAAGCCATCCTGATGATCCCCGCTATATTTCAATCCATCGTACTGCTTGATGGCTGCGGTATTGACCAGTTGCATATCGTAACCTTGTTCCATGAGCCCATCAATTAACCAGTACCAATTGAAGGTTGACTCAACAGCGATACTCTTCAGGCTGTCTCGATAGAGTTTTAATGGGGCCAGTGACATTCGAAGGTCGTTCTCAACACGCTAGTCTAACACGTGCTTATCTTCATTATCAGTCACAACGATAACATGATTATTTGAATGTAAATCGATTTCGCAGTAATGTGTCATTGCTAGTCTTGTTTTTTGTTGTCAGCACCACCAGTTTACCTCTGGTGAGGAAGGGGCTGGCTAGAGGATTATCAGATACTGGCCCTCAAATCGGGATTATAAAAAATCGATATGGATCAAAGGATGGAAAAATGTTTTTTACTCAACTCAAGGTCTTCGCTGCTCTGGATGAAATCAAGCAGGAACTGAAACTGCTAAATGATGTAACCTGGGTTCCTCATGTAAACCAGCAGAATTATGCAGGCGGATGGGATATTCTGCCGCTTCGCTGTCAACGTCAGCACCTGCAGGCACACCCTATTCTTCAGGGATTTGCAATTGAACAGGGTGATGATTGGGAATATCTTCCGGTGATGGCGCGCTTGCCATCCATTCGTCAGTTCCTTGACTGTCTGGCCTGTCCGATCCAGGCCGTGCGCCTGATGCGCCTGCACGCCGGCGCAAAGATTCAACCACACAGTGATCGTGGACTTGCCCTTAAATATGGCTGTGCACGATTGCATCTGCCGATAGAAACGAATGCCCAGTTACAGTTTTGGGTGGCTGGGCAGTTAGTACCGATGAGGGAAGGACAGCTATGGTATATCAATGCCGACGAGATACATTCGGTTACCAACGGAGGGGATTTACCACGGGTAAATCTGGTGATTGATTGTGAAGCAAACCCCTGGCTGTTGCAGCAGTGCGATAATTACTCTCTAACGTGAACTAAAAATCAGGAGGATTTATGTCACCCGTTCAAGCACACCAGGCCGCAGGAAAAGTCTCATCGGACAAGCATAAAATTACGGAGCCAGGGATATTACAGAAAGAGATTATCGAACATGCTTCGGCATTAATTAACACCGCACCAGATGCGGGTTTTGCTAAGCCACATATCGATGCGCTGGTGGAAGCCCTTGCTGTCATAACCGATATTTCTGCGAATGATGATTTAGGCGATACGTTGGGAATGTCTCTCGAGTCAGGTATTGCCCTGTCCCCCGTTCAGGCTGCCAAATGTCTGCAGGACTTAATGCGAACTCATACCTTTATGCACGGAGTTACCAGGGCCATCCAGGATCAACTTGTTACTGAGGGAAAAGTTGAGATTCTTTATGCGGGCACCGGGCCTTATGGTGTTCTACTGTTGCCAGTGTTGGCTTACCTCAAACACAACCGCGTTCAGGCGACGCTGCTGGATATTCAGCCGGATAATATTGCTGCCGTTACCCGTGTCGTTGAATGTCTCGGAATTGAAGCCTATGTCCGAGCGATTGACCTGGTTGATGCGACAAAATGGCAGCCTCAACAAAATGCGAAATTCGATATCATTCTTTCCGAAACCATGAACTGGATGCTGAAGAATGAGCCACAGGTACTAATATTCAGTCACTTGCAACAGTACCTGAGATCTGGTCATAGCATACTGATTCCACAGCAGGTGGTGCTGGATGCCTGCCTCTATAATGCCGGCCAATTTAGTGACTACTGTATGGGCCAGGGCGATAAACCATCAGAAACGTCGCTAGGGGTTTTTGCACGCCTTAACCGTGAAACGGCTACCAGGATAGCGCAAGGTCAGTCTCATGTGCTGGATGGTGTGATTAACTTGCCTAATCCATTACCGGAAGGGCAAAACACTCTGAAATTTCGTACTGAAGTACAGGTATATCAGGATTTATGGCTGCGTGAGCGGCAATCATCCCTGTGTATTCCAATGTGCTTTGATGCCCCGCATTTCGCCCCGGGGGACTCGATTCCCATGACCTATCTGCTGGGCCCTGACGCAAATGGCCAGCCGCCCGGTTTTGCGATTGGCTTTCGGCAAAGGACTACAACCCGTATTGAACCTGTTTCCAGTCAACAAGTGGGAGCGCTGGGTATTCGCTATCTGAAGCGACTGTGGCACAAGGCCCAGCTGCAAAAAGTAGGGCAGCTTGACCCGGATATCAATGCAAAAGAATGGCAGGCGGACCGTATGCTGATGGATCTGGTAGGAGTGGGTCTCGGGGAGTGTCTGGGATTTCTGTACAGCGAAGCTGAAACCTTCGATATGTTTGAGCAATGGCTGCTGGAATCTAATGATGGTGGTATTGATGCCCGGCGTGTTAAGGAAATAAACGCAGTTATGGATCGTTTTGTCCGCCCTGGACCGATTACTCAATCTGCTCGATCTTTTCTCAGTGTCGAGCAATTAGCGTTCTGGCATGAGTATGGTTATCTGGTCGTCGAAGGGGTACTGGATAAAACCCAATGCCAGGCCACGGTAGATTTGATCTATCGGTTCCTGGACATGTACCCAGATCGGCCTGAAAGCTGGTATCAGGGGCATCCCGCACTGCATAATATTATGGTGCAGTTGTTCCGGCACCCGATTCTGGATGAGAATCGTCGCTCTGAAAAAGCCCGCAAAGTATTTGTCGATTTATGGCAGAGCGAACAGTTGCAGTCATCAATTGACCGGGTCGGTTTTAATCCGCCAGAAACCGCCCAATATTGCTTTCAGGGCACACGACTACATTGGGATATGGATTTCTCCAAACCGTTGCAATTTAGTACCCAGGGGCTGATTTATCTTACTGACGTGGCACACGATCAAGGCGCTTTTCGTTGCGTACCAGGGTTTCATCATCAGTTGCAGGGCTGGTTGGATAAGCTGCCATCTGGCACCGATCCAAACCAGCAGGACCTTTCTTTTCTGCCGGCCCAGACCATTGCCGCACCTGCAGGTTCGCTGGTGGTATGGCATCACTTTTTACCGCATGGGGCGAGCCCGAATCGCGCTGATCTACCGCGTCTGGTGCAGTATCTGAATATGACGGGCTGACGTAAGCTGTTAACCGGTGTGTTGGCTTCCGGGGAAAGTGATTTGGCCCTAACACGTCATACTTGTCGCCGGGTTAATAGTCACGTAACCACTTTTCCATGATGGGGTAGCCATCAGGTTGTTGCTCTGGCTGACACAATCCCCAATAGGATAATAATGGATGACCGAAACCACTGCTGTTGGAAAACGCATCGATATAATTTTCTGAGCCGCCTCTGTATCCATCGGGGTGAAACAGTACCTCTGCCGCCAGGCCAATCTTCATAAGGGCCGCCCAGGACCAGGCGATGGTGGCCATTTCTTCGGCGGGTCCATGGCCACATTTATGGACATCGCCACTCAGCTCGCCTCGCTTGGCTGATGGTGTAACAGCAATATGTCCGGCTTCATGGAGCAGATCCCCCGGGTATTTTAATTTTTCCTGATCAATGATCAGCCTGCCCTGATGGATCAGGATGCCGGGGAGAAATGTATCGGTTGATAATGGGGAATAATCGACAGGAACTTCAATTTCATTGATAAAATCCGTAATGGCGCGGGTGATATTCTGGCTTTTCATGGTGGCTAATCTACAGGGTTAATCAGGTATAAGCGTAGGAAAGATTTCTGGCTATTGCCAGAATAGTTGGGTGCCTGGAAATCAGTTTTCGATCATAACTGGTTTGAGGCATCCCGGAAAATTCATCTACTGCTACGGTATTAATACTTTCGACCTTGCTCTCTGAATGCATGAATTTCAATATGTTATTGATTGTCATGTGATTAAACAGCGTATCAAAACGAATTGTCATCCAGTTTTCCGGTGACCATTGCTGTTTATATTCTTCCGCCTGCAACTGGACTTCAGCCCAGTAATACAGGTTTTTTTCAAACGGGGTAAGTGCGGGCCATAGTGATGCGTATTCCGGCAACTTAGCACCATCGCTGGTCGGATGGAAAAGTTCTTTCTCAGCTATATGGGGAAGAATGGGAGGCACAAAAGCATTTTGTTTTAGCCATGAAATAGCGGTGTCAGTTGGATCGCGGTGGAGATATATGATCTTCAAATCAACGGGTAACTGCTCATAAAACCAACCCAGGTGACGCCATGACGGAAAACCACACTCCAGATAATTTTCATCATCATTGATATATTGTCTGATATTGTCCAGATGCTTTAACAGTAGCTCGCTATTTTTTTTCAGAGGGTTTGCTGGAGAATTTGATATTGGCGCATATTCAAAGTGCAGGGGCTCATGGGTAACCTGAAAGTTTCCCGACAGGGATTGAGAAAGTGTTTTGTATAGCCATTGAGTGCCACATCTGCCTGTCGACAAGATAAAAAAAACAGACATAAACAAATTCTCCTACTATAGTATGGATAGCAATATTGCAAATATTAGCCTATTTCGATAGCTAAAGAAGGAACGCAATATAAAAAGGGATGCAGGATCAACAGGGAATACAAGATCAAGATGAAAAGGAATACACAATGAAAACACCCGCAATGCCTCTCGGTTTAAGTGCGCGCCCCGCGCATCCCTCTGATAATCCGTTTATTGAAATGCTACATCGTTCAACGCGTCAAGACCTGCAACTGATTGAAGCCGACCAGGACTTTATTGATACGCTGATTGACATGCAATTCAGTGCTCAGAATATTGGTTATGGTACTCAGTTTCCAGAGGCCATGTACTGGATTATTGAAAAGCAACAACAGCGCATAGGCAAAGCCTCTCTGGACTTTGGTCGCAATGTTGTTCACCTGATTGATCTGGCATTTATTCCGGAAGCACGTGGGAAAGGTTATGGCAGGGCAGTGTTAGAGTCTTTCCAGCAAACGGCAAAGCAGATTAAAGCTCCAATGTCGCTCACTGTTTTGCAAACGAATGTAGTTGCAAAAAAGTTATACCACAGTCTTGGATTTATCGTTGAGTCGGTATCGCCACCTCATGAACTTATGGTCTGGTATCCGCCTTCAGAAAGTATCTTTGTTGGAGGCTGATGGCGTTATTGAGTCTGTGTTGACTGTGCTTTTTTTGATTATCCGTTTTGCTGTCTGTATTCATGATAATCATATTTCAACATTATCTATTTGGTAGGAGACCCTAATATATGGATGATTTTAAGCTAGATACAGTAAAAGGTATGGTTGGAGATACATTAAAAATAACCAACGAGGAGACAGGTGTTGAAGTTACGACCAGCATAGAAAAGGTGATAGAGGCACCAATGAATGGTGATGAGTGGGAAGCGTTCAGTGCCATTATGCACGCGGAACCAGAATCACCCAGTCTTTCTCAGGGGACTTATAAAATCAGCTGCGACAAATTGGGAGAAGGGAGGATGTTTATCAGCCCGAACAGTCCCACAGAGTATGAAATTGTCGTTACACGGAAAAAAAACTAAAAACTGGAGGAGATAAATATGTCTGAACCTTTTCTAAGTCAGATAAGTATGGTGGGTTTTGATTTTGCACCCAGAGGATATGCACAATGCGATGGTCAGTTAGTGCCTGTCAGTGATAACCAGGCGCTGTATTCCTTAATTGGAACAATATATGGCGGTAATGGAGTAACAACGCTAGGGATACCAGACCTGCGTGGTCGAGTGCCGATGCACAGAGGCAATGGTTATAGTCAGGGGGAACAAGACGGAGTGGAAGCTGTAGCCCTATCCCTGACTCAAATGGCCGAGCACAGCCATTTTCTTCAGGCCAGTAGCGATATGCAAGGAATTACCATTTCAGGTAGTGGTAAGTCATTTGCTCCGTCGGCGTCGTCTACTTATGCAGCACCATTGAACCTGACTCCGCTGAATGATAAAGCAAATACCGGGGTCAGCGGAGGTAATTCAGCAAGTCAGACTGACTACCACACCAATATGCAGCCATCATCAGTCCTTAACTTTGTGATTGCAATGACTGGCGCTTACCCTTCAAGAAACTAGCAGGAGTTCAACTATGAGTGATGCATACACTGGAGAAATCCGTATGTTTGCGGGCAATTATGCTCCCCAACGCTGGATGTTGTGCTATGGCCAGATAATGGCCATTGCTGGTGAAGAAGCTTTATTTTCACTTCTTGGTTCAACCTATGGCGGAGATGGCAGAAGCAGTTTTGGTATTCCTGACATGCGTGGGCGAATCCCGCTTCACCATGGTCAGGGGACAGGCTTGACGCCGAGGTTACAGGGACAGCTTTTAGGCTTTGAAACAGTGACGCTTGATCTTTCTCAAATACCGCCACATAGCCATAAAATGCAATGCTCGACTAATCCGGCATCATCAAGTGACCCAACACAAATGGTGCTGGCAGAAGTCGCCGCTGATCGCAAGCTTTACGACACGACATTAGAGAGTAGCAAAATCGTGGAAATGGAAAATGGTGCCATAGAGGATGCTGGGTCAGACGCAGCACACAGCAACATGATGCCGGTTATGGGCCTGAATTTTATTATGTGCCGTTCCGGGATATATCCACAACGCAACTAAACAGGAGAAATTTCAATGGCAGATCCGTTTATTGGTCAAATTCAGATGTGGGGCTGCACCTTTGCGCCTCATGGTTTCTCTTTTTGTGATGGTGCTACAATGCAGATCTCTAGCGAGGCGGCGTTATTCAGTATTATTGCTACATACTATGGCGGTGATGGTCGTAGCACTTTCCAGCTACCGAATTTGCAGGGACGTGTTCCACTGGGCGCAGGTTCTGGACCAGGTTTGAATCCCTATGCTATAGGACAGTATACGGGATATTCCGATATCAGTCTTAATGAAGGTAATATGCCGTCTCATACTCATTCGCCAGTGCATGTGGCTTTAGATCTTTCCGAAACCAATGTGCCAGGAGTAGATACGGTTGTTGGACTTAGTCAAGCTCCAGGAGGCGTGGGAGGAATGTTTAATGAGCTAGGAGATGACCCTGTTCCAATGTCAGATATAAGTCTATCCAGAGCAGGTTCGTCGGCGTCGCACGAAAACCGGCAACCTTATCTTGTGCTGAATTTTTGCATAGCTCGATTGGGGTATTATCCTTCGAGGAATTGACAGGGTTAATAGTCGCCGTTTTTGACAAGTCGTTAGGAAGAGTACCTGCTGAATTGAACCTATAAGAATATTGTTATAGTTTACTCAACACGGCAGGTACTTTTTCTCGTTGCTAAATGATATATCTGTAATAGATATTGCTGTGATTGAACAAACGGATACAGTCAGGTAGTGACCTTCTGAATTGTCCCCCGTAGTAAAATATGGATAGGGGTTTATCAGCCATGCATATATGCTGGCTCCGTTATCTCGTTAGGGTCGATGCATGTTCAGTAAAATACACATTTTTCTATTAGCGTTTTTCCATTCGGCAGTGCTAATGGCGGCAGAGGCTGTACAGCCATCCGGGCAGCTTTATTTTGATAACCAGAACACCACCATCAGGCTGGAAAGTATATCCGCACAGCAGGGCATTGTAATTTATCGTGATACGCAGGGGCATCAGTTTGGTATTGCCGACGAGTTGATCGTCAGGGTAGACAATTCCTTAAGTTCGAGGGAAGTGCAGGGCCTGGATGCGCATATTACCCGGATACAGATGCTTGCCCCATTAGCGAATGAAAATATCTACCTGCTGCACTTAGACATATTTGAGCTGCAACCGGTGATGGATCATCTCGCCCAGCATAAGGGGGTACACTATGTTCAACCCAACATGATGCAAAAACGCAAGCATGCAGCGATATATGATGCCAGGGAGCTTTCAAGCATGATCTCAGATGTGCAATTTCACAAGCTCATCAAGCAACCGAAAGTCGGTGCCAGAGTTGCCATTATTGATGATGGTTTTAATGTGAGCCATCCGGAGTTTAAAGATTTAAACCTGCTGTTTTCCTATGACGCTGACCAGAAAACGTTACAGTCATCGGTAAAATCAAATGTGGATCGCCATGGTACTTTGGTTGCCGGGCTGATTTTTGCACGACGGGATGGCATTGGTGTGGAAGGCCTGGCGCCAAATGCCCCCGCTATTTTGATTCGTCAGACCAGCACCTGGACATCAGATATTGTACTGGCATTTGTGGTAGCAAAAATGATGCGTGCCGATATTGTTAATTGCAGTTGGACACTGGAATTTCTGCCACAACCGGTATCTGATGTGGTGCTTGATCTGCTCGATCAGTCAGCCAATATTATTGTCGCAGCGGGGAATGATGGAGTGGATGCATGTGAGGGTAATGCGTTGAGTATAATAGCTGGGGTGACGACTGTCGGTGCTCTGGCAGATAACGGCCAGAGGGCAACATTTACCAACTATGGAGATTGCGTGGATATTTATGCACCATCCAGTTTTATGACTACGGCTCCCGATGGTAGTAGTTATCATAATTTTACCGGAACCTCAGCATCTGCCGCTTTTATTAGCGGTGTCCTGGCCCGATATCGGCTGCGCCAGGATAAGTTATCGAACTGACTTTAAGGAATCTCTGAGAATATAAGGATGAATTATTCAGAGCTTCCCTAAATAATCCGCAGGGTGGGTTTGTTTTCAAATCAGGGTATGAATGGCTATAGGGGCCGGGATTGTGGTCCATGCGTTGCTATGTAAATTTATGAAACATGCAGGAATAGGGGCAAAGTCGAAAAAATATAGATCAGAAAAATTTTTGAATTTTTCTGAATAGTAACTAGACTTTATATTCAAAGCTGAAGGAAGCAAAAACTAATAAGAGTAACCGCATAAATGGATATGACAGCAGGTGTACTTTCTAATGTTCATGTAGATGACGATCTTGGTAAGGAAGCAGAGGGCCTATTCGATTTTTCCAGTACCTATACTGAGAATTTTCCGAAAATACTGGCTGCGTTAAATATCTCCCTTGCTGTTACCAGTTACCAATCTAGCCGCCTAATCCTGATCAGAAATTCTGATGATGGATTGCATACCCATTTTAAAGAGTTTCCCCAGCCGATGGGGGTTTATGCGGATCGCAACCGACTTACTATTGGTACCCTTGATCAGGTCATCGAATTCAAACGCAGCGATACTTTACTTGATCAGATTAAACAGGGCTATATGGATGTATCCGAAAAGTTACCGAGAAAGTTAGTCGAGAAAAATGAACAGATGGCTGCAGAGATGCTGCGCCAGAAAGAAGCCCAGGTTGAAACACTCAAGCTTGCAGACTCTTTGTATTTGCAGCGAGCTTCGTTGACGACTGGGATGATCAACATCCATGACATTGCATGGGGAAAGCGCGGATTATGGGTTGTCAACTCCACTTTTTCCTGCCTGGCGACATTAACACCTGATCACAATTTCGTTGCCCAGTGGCACCCTCCCTTTATTACCGAACTACTTCCTGAAGATCGTTGCCATCTTAATGGTATGGCCATGCAGGATGGTGAGCCAAGATATGTGACAACCTTCAGTAAAGGTAATCTTATGGATGCCTGGACGGAAATGGAAGACTTTGATGGGACATTGATCGACGTTCGCCACAACGAGATTTTACTGGACGATCTGATTATGCCTCATTCTCCCCGCTACCATGGTGGCTTCGTTTATTACTGTAATTCTGGCACAGGAGAGGTGCATCGCTACGATTTGGAAAATGGCGAACGACGGGTATTGTTCGAGCTTCCCGGATTTACACGCGGCCTGCACATTATAGGGGAGTTGATGTTTGTCGGCCTTTCCAGAGTACGTAGCAGCAGTGCAGAGAGAATGAGATCACCGCTACATTCGCGCTTTGGCCCCGAAAATAGCAAGAGTGGAGTGTGGTTATTTGATTTGCGTACAGAAACAGAGATTGCGCATTTGTCATTTAGTGGGAATGTTGAACAGCTGTATGACATTGCCATTATTCCCGAAGGTCACTGGCCTGAATTAGTCCAGCAGGGAGATATTTTGATTCGACATATTTACGAGTTTAAACAGGCTGACCGGCCTACGGTTGAAGGAAGGTAAAATGAATAAAATTCGCTTTTCCAAAAGTGCATTACCAGCATTGATTCCATTGGCTTTAGCAGGCGGGGCATGGGCAAACCAGAGTTTAAGTCGATCCATAAGCAGCCGTCGAAGCGCGACTGCAAGCGTGTTTGTTTCCGGGCAGGAGACGGTGTCTTCAGATAGTGTGCCTGATCCATTTGCCGCGTTTAGTGCAACATCAGCCCCTGAAGTGGAAAGAACAGGTGGCTCTCCAAGTGACCTAGGCAGTGATTTACAGGCAACCATGGCTTTTCTGCGAGATCAGGGCTGGTTGGAACCCGGACAGGAGCGTGTCAGTGATAAGAGTGGCGCTTTGAAATGGCGCAAAACCTTTGCTGCTGGTTCCTGCGATTATTTTGGTGATTGCCTGACTAGTCTTACACCAATAGCCTGTACTGGTATAGGAGGAACCTGGTATACCAATAACTCCTGTAGTGCCGGGCCGAGCAACACCCCCCCAACCCTGGGTGGAACCTTTACCACTGCCGGTTCTGTGAACGATAACGCAACCACATCACCGTTCAGTAGTGTGACTGTCACAGATCTTGATGGAGACAATGTCAGTGTATCGATAACCTATACGAGCGCCAATGGTACCTTGAGTGGTAGCGGGGTAACTGGAAGTGCGGGAAGCTATACAGTAACCTCAGCGCCATCTGCGACAGCCACCAGCAATTTGCAGGGCATCATTTTTACACCCACTGCCAATCAGGTGGTACCAGGTGCCACAGTCGTTACCTCATTCATCCTGACACCAAATGATGGAACAGAAAATGGCACGGCTAACAGTAGCACTCAAGTTACTGCTACATCCATCAACGATGCACCGGTAATCACCAGCAATGGCGGTAGCACGACAGCGGTAACAAGTATTAATGAAAATACCACCGCCGTCACTACCGTTACGTCTAGTGATGCAGATACCGGGGAAACATACACCTATAGCATTAGTGGTGGTGCCGATCAGGCATTGTTTAGCATCAATAGCTCAACGGGTGCGCTCGTCTTTGCCAGTGCCCCCAACTATGAAAGCCCGGCAGACTCAGGCACCAACAACGTCTACGACGTGGAGGTCACCGTCACCGATAATGGTACTGGCACACTGACAGACGTGCAGAATATAGCCGTTACGGTCAATAACGTGAACGAAAACCCTATCATCACTAGTGATGGAGGCGGGGCCAGTGCATCGGTAAATGCGGTAGAGAACCAGACCGCAGTGACCAGGGTGACTGCTACCGACCAGGATAGCGGAGATACGCTGACCTACTCCATCAGTGGCGGAGCCGATTCAGCCAAATTCAATATAAACAGTAGCACTGGTGTCCTAACCTTTGCCAGCGCCCCCAACTATGAGACCCCAACCGACAGTGGTGCTAATGGGGTATACGATGTGCAGGTAACAGTTACTGATGATGGCACTGGCATCTTAACTGACGTGCAGGCGATAGCGGTCACCGTGACTAATGCCAACGAAGCGCCGGTGATTAGCAGTAATGGCGGTGGAGCAACGGCATCAACCAGCATCAACGAAAACACCACTGCGGTCACCACCGTTACAGCGACTGATGTCGATACCAGTGATACGCTGACCTATTCGATCAGCGGTGGTGCCGACCAGGCGCTGTTCAGCATCAATAGCTCAACGGGTGCGTTAGCCTTTGCTAGCGCCCCCAACTATGAAAGTCCCGCGGATACTGGCGCCAATAACGTTTACGACGTCCAGGTTAGCGTCACCGATGATGGCTCAGGCAACCTTACAGACGAGCAGGATATAGCCGTTACGGTCAACAACG
>JBNKPX010000019.1:21013-44030 GCA_050295575.1 Gammaproteobacteria bacterium
CGTGAACGAAAACCCGATCATCACTAGCGATGGAGGCGGTGTCAGTGCATCGGTAAATGCGGTAGAGAACCAGACAGCAGTGACCACGGTGACCGCCACCGACCAGGATAGCGGAGATACGCTGACCTACTCCATCAGTGGCGGGGCCGATTCAGCCAAATTCACCATCAACAGTAGCACTGGTGTCCTGACTTTTGCCAGCGTCCCCAACTATGAAACCCCAACAGATTTAGGGGCTAACAATGTCTACGATGTCCAGATTACCGTTACCGATAACGGAACCGGTACACTGACTGATGTTCAGGCCATCGCAGTCACCGTGACTAATGCCAACGAAGCGCCGGTGATTACCAGCGATGGAGGTGGTGCATCGGCATCCGTGAGCGTAGCAGAAAACCAGACTGCCGTGACCACGGTAACGGCTACCGATGTGGATGTGGGTAATACGCTAGCCTACTCAATCACTGGGGGCGCGGATCAGGCTGCTTTCAGCATCAATAGCAGCACCGGTGTGCTGACATTTAACACCGCGCCTAACTACGAGTCACCTGGTGATAACGGGGCAGATAATGTTTACGATGTGCTGGTCACTGTTACCGACAGTGGTACGGGTAACCTGACCGATGCACAAGCAATTGCGGTGTCTGTAACCAATGTCAACGAAGTACCGGCTCTCACCGGCCTGGCAGGTGATACGCTCAACTATCACACCAACGAAGGAGCCAAAGTCATTGATCAGGGCGGCGATGCTGCAGTTAACGATGTGGACTCAGCGAATTTCGATGACGGAAGTTTAACGGTTTCTATCGTGAGTAACGGTGTCAGCGCTGAGGATCGCCTGTCAGTCAATGGTGCTGTTTCCATCGGCAGTGTGTCGGGTGGTAGCGGAGGCAATCCGTTGGTAGTCACTTTCAACAGCAGTGCTGATCTTAGTTCGATAAACTCATTATTGCGTGCGGTGACTTATGAAAACCTCAACACCAGCACGGTAACTGAAAGTACGCGAACCGTCCGTTTCTCGATCAGTGACGGAGACGGTGGTACTTCGGCAGCGGTAGATACCTCAGTGGTTGTGATACAGAACACTGCGCCCACGATTGGCGGTGTGCCTGCGAACGGAGTCGGTGATGATGTTACCTATAGCTTCACCCCAACATCCAGCGATGCTCAGGGAGATGCCCTGATTTTCAGCATTGTCAACAAGCCGTCATGGGCCAGTTTCAGCACCACAACAGGTGCGCTTACTGGTACGCCAGCCAGCAGCGATATCGGCACCACCAGTGGTATCGTCATCAGTGTCAGCGATGGCCTGCTCGAATCCAGCCTCAGTGCCTTCAGCATTGAAGTCTATGCCGATCTGGATAATGACAACATTCCTGATGCCACCGATAGCGATATTGATGGTGACGGAATGAGTAACGAATACGAGGATGCCAATGGACTGGATAAGCTCGATGCCACGGATGGTAGTACAGACCTTGATAACGATGGGGTGAGCAACTATGACGAATTCCTAGCTTCAACCGACGCCACTACTGATGATTATCCTCCGGTAGTTACCGCACCCGCTACGATCGATGTTGACGCCACTGGGTTGTTTACCGAGGTAAGTCTAGGAAGTGCGAGTGCTGTCGATGGTAAAGATGGTGCGTTGATCGCCACGGTTACCAGCATTCAGAGCAATAGCAAACCTGTTAAAGCGTTGACCAGTAATCCAACGCACTTCTCTCCAGGCGTACATATCCTTACCTGGAGCGCTACAGATAATGTGGGGAATATTGGTACTGCACAACAGATTGTGAATCTCACACCGCTGGTTGAGTTCAGCAAGGACCAGATCAGCAGCGAAGGGTCGAGTGCCAGTTTTAAGGTTATTCTCAATGGACCACCGGTCAGTTATCCCGTGTTAGTGCCTTACACGGTTGGGGGTACGGCTGCTACCGATGGCTCTGACCATAACCTGAGTGATGGCAGCGTGACCATTAATAGCCCTGATCTTGAGGCTATCATCAATGTTGATCTAATCGACGATGGTGCAGGGGAAGGTAACGAAACCATGATCGTGAGTCTCGCGACACCAACCAACGCAGTTCCTGGTGCGTATGATTCTCATACTCTGGTTATAGCTGAAGGTAATGTCGCACCGCAGCTTGATATAAGTGCGGTACAGGGTGCGGCTGCAGTGAGAGTGGTAGACCAGGCCGGCGGTAATGTCGTTGTGACTGCCAACGCTACTGATGCGAATGGAGATGCACTTAGCTATGACTGGTCTGCTTCCAGCAATGCGCTAATCGATACGGATAGTATCGATAACACGTTTACCCTGGATCCATCCACACTCTTATCTGGTGCCTATCGTGTTGCGGTGAGCGTCAGCGACGGTAGTGCTACGGTAGATGCTCGAATTGATCTTCGTGTTATTGCATCGCCACCAGTGCTCAATACCGACGATAGCGATGGTGATGGAATTGATGACGCAAGCGAAGGTAATGGTGATAGTGATGGTGATGGTATTGTCAATTACCTTGACTCAGGAGACCTGGCACGCAATGTGGCACAGGAAACTGCCACTGTAGCCCACCAGTTCCTGATGGAAGCAGAGCCCGGCGTGCACTTAACGCTTGGTCAAGTCGCGTTCCTCGCTGGTGCCAATGCAACCGGTGTAGACGACAATGATATCTCTACCTATGGTAATGATGGTGATGGTGCTGTGGTCGATATTGGCTTTGGATATAACGGTGGCGTGTTTGACTTCCAGGTTGATGAGTTGCCACGTGCGGGTCAGAGTGTTTCCGTCGTTCTGGCGCAGTTCGCTGCTATTCCAGCAGATGCTGTCTACCGCAAATTGATGCCGAGCGGCTGGCAGGAGTTTGTAACAGATGCCAATAACAGTATTGCATCGGCTGCGGGTAGTGAAGGCTATTGCCCACCTCCAGGAGACAGTGCCTATAGCGACGGGCTGACCGCCGGACATTGGTGTGTGCAGTTAACCATTGAGGATGGTGGTCCAAACGATGCCGATGGTGTGGTGAATCAACACATCAATGATCCGGGCGGTGTTTCTACTGTCACCTCGATACCAGTAACGGTTTCTGTCAATGGTAGCGGTAACCTAAACTGGTGGGATATAGCGATATTGCTACTGTTACTGGGGGTACGCTTACCGCGTCGTCAACATGTTCGTCTCAGCATACTGGCGACGGGGCTGATGGCAGCAGGTAACGCACAGGCTGAGTCGCCGTTAATGCCTGATTATGTAGGGTTCAATCTACTATCGGTGCACAGCGATGAGCGCAGCAGTGATTTTCAGAAAGAGTTAGATGCGCTTGCACTCAACGCCACCGTTACCCAAAGTGATCTTGACCGTAATGGTTGGTCTATACATGCAGGCTACCGTATCGACGGTAATTTTGTGGTTGAAGTGGGCTACGTCGATCTGGGAGATGTAAACACCACCATCACTGGCCAGGCAGTGGATGTTAATACTTTCATTACAGACATCAACGATATCTACCCGTCCACTGCGTCTGGCCTGACTGTGGATCTGGTTGGAATTCTGCCGATTATACCAGGATTAGAAGCGCAGTTTCGAGGTGGCTTGTTCAAATGGAAGGAAGACTACACCCTGCGTGGTAGTGATGTATCTCGAAGTTTTAGCGATAGCGGTTTAAATCTTCGACTCGGCGCTGCGCTGGAGATGATATTCGATGAGCATTGGGCCGGGCTCGCCGGTTTGAAGCTATATCGATTCTCTGGCGCGAGTGTGAATACCTGGGATATTGGCGCCGTGTACCGCTACTAAACTGCTTAAAAAGAATCAACGAGTCTGACTCCCTTAATTCTCTGTGCGTATGGGTTCCTAAAAGCTGGCTGTAATGCTCTTCCATTTCCATAGGTCAAATATAATTCTATGGATTGTGGTACTGTCTATATTTTACCAGGTTTTTACACTGCTTTACGAAGAAGCATGAATTATTACAAGGTAAATCAAAACGGACTCGCGGCACTGCTCGTGCCGCTCACGTTACCGCCGGGGGGGGCGTTTATTTCAACGTTACACACAAGGAAAGTATGAGCTTCGAAGATAGACCATATTTGAGGGAGGTTCACCTCAAGCGTGACGATGTCGAAGATTTTGGCATCTTCTTACGCGGAAAACCTGCGAATGGTAGTAACTCACTGGGTTGGGCACGTATTGCTTCAGGGTTGGCTGGGTTAGTCTGGGATTGATGTTTGATCGTTGCTTAACAGAGGTGTGATCCGATGTCTCAGGGGGCAGTGCCATGCGAGAACGGATTGTTTGAGGTCGACATAAATCATGCAGGCTGCTAATGCTTTTTCATCTACCTGTGGCTGTCAAATATTAGATATCTGGATGTCCTCTCATTTTGTCATTTAGTCTTATAACGCGTCCCGAGCAGGAGTTTACCTCCTGAAAACATAAGCTGGTCTAAAAAAAACTCCATTTTTAACTAAACATACTATTATTAGTCTTATAATATTTGCCTCAACTTCTAAAAATAAGGATATTTATCGTGAAGCTTGCAGCTATTCCTTGCTTTCAAAAGCTCTATAAGGCACTCATCTGCCTTTCCTGCCTGCTCATGCTTTGCAGTTCCCACCTTGCGCGTGCAGATCTACTAATCCTTCCCGAAACGGGCAATCAGGCTATTACACTGAAAGATAAGGATATAGCGGTTCGTGAACGATTTGCCGCAATGGTGGAGAAAATCAGGAAAAACCCGGAATTTGAAGACAGGATGATCAAGTTGGGGCAGGATCGCACAGTATTCTGCAATGTCTGTCATGGAAAGGATGGTAATTCGGTGCGCCCCGGCGTGCCTAATCTTGCCAGTCAAAATTCGGTCTATCTACTAGACCAATTCCAGCGTTTCAGTGATGGTCGACGATATGATGGTGCAATGACCCAGCTGTCTAAAACTTTCACTGAGGATGAAAAGGTTTTACTGGCTCTTTATTATTCATCTTTGCAGGTGCAACCGACAAAGGTTATGGACAGTGAATCAGCGTTACGTGGGAAAAAAGTCTATGATGTTGCTTGTGCGCAATGTCATGGTGAAAGTGGCCGAGGAGATAAGGGATATGCTCATCTTGCAGGCCAAAAATCAGACTATGTCGTAAAGATGCTTAAGGAATTTCGTTCCTATACAGGACGTCGAGCCAATCCCTGGATGACGGTGGTTTCCAGTTCTCTGACTGAAGAACAAATGTCAGATGTAGCAATCTATGTGTCTAGCTTGAAATAGTAAGCAGAATAAGGTCATCGATTTTAGACCTGTTTTTTTAGGGCCTGTTAACACCTGTTAACAGGCCCTGGATAAAAGCCTTACAGCCCGCCCATACAGATATATTTGATTTCAAGGTAATCCTCGGTTCCATAGTGAGAGCCCTCTCGTCCCAGTCCAGACTCCTTGATACCACCGAAAGGTGCGATCTCGGTTGAAATCAGACCCTCGTTGACACCGACCATTCCGCTTTCGATATTTTCTGCCACTCGCCAGATGCGACCGATATCGCGTGAATAAAAATAAGAGGCGAGACCAAACTCTGTATCATTCGCCATTTCGATGGCTTCTTCTTCCCTGGTAAAACGGAAGATAGGCGCTACGGGGCCGAAGGTTTCATCGGTTGCACAGACCATTTCTGTGGTGGCATCAGCAATGATGGTGGGTTCGAAGAAAGTACCGCCTCGTTCATGGCGTTTACCACCTGTCACAATACGACCTCCTTTGCTGAGCGCATCGGCCAGATGTTCTTCAACCTTTTCAATTGCGGCTTCGTTTATCAATGGGCCTTGCTGTGCGCCGTCTTCAAACGCCGAAGCCACTTTCAATTTCTTAACACCTGCAGTGAGCTTTTCTACAAACTCGTCGTAAACGCCGTCCTGAACCAGGAAGCGATTGGTGCACACACAGGTTTGCCCGGAGTTTCTATATTTGGAAATCAGCGCACCTGCGACTGCTGCGTCGACATCGGCATCGTCAAAAACAATGAAAGGTGCGTTGCCACCCAGTTCCAGAGAAACCTTTTTAAGTGTTTTTGCTGATTGCTCCATCAATAGCTTCCCGACAGCGGTCGATCCAGTGAAGGTGATTTTACGAACTGTCGGATTACTGGTCATTTCTCCACCCACTTCAGAAGCTGAAGCTGAAGGCAGTACACTGAAGATTCCGGCAGGAACACCCGCGCGTTCAGCAAGAGCTGCCAGCGCCAGTGCTGATAAAGGTGTTTCAGCAGCAGGTTTGATGATAAACGGACAGCCGACTGCAAGGGCAGGGCCTGCTTTACGAGTAATCATGGCACTCGGAAAGTTCCAGGGGGTTACCGCTGCCACGACACCTATCGGTTGCTTGATTACCACTATGCGCTTATCGCGACCATGAGAAGGAATGATATCACCATAGATACGTTTTGCTTCTTCTGCAAACCATTCGATAAAAGAGGCTCCGTAAGCAACTTCACCCATGCTTTCTGTCAGAGGTTTGCCTTGCTCGGCACTTAAGATCGTGGCCAGATCCTGCTGGTTTTCCATCATCAGGTTGAACCAGTTGCGTAGAATTGCAGAACGTTCTTTGCCTGTTCTATCGCGCCATTCAATCCAGGCAGCATTAGCCGTTTCGATGGCTCGTCTTGTTTCAATCGCACTCATGCTGGCTACGGCTGTAATTTTTTCGCCGCTAGCGGGATTTAAAACATCAAAGGTTTGGCCATTATCGGCTTCAATCCATTGCCCGTTGAGATAGGCCTGGCTTTTCAATAATGATGTGTCATTAAGTGATAGCATGATAAGTACTCTGTTCTCCGGTGGTTGTTTTGTCTTTATAGGTATCATCGTTAATCGAGATACCGTCATATTGTGAGGGATGTATTTAAACGCTATTTTTATCTGATGTAAAAAAAATATCAGAGAAGGACGAATTTAATACGCGCTCTTCTCTGTTACCGAATGTGGAAAATGGGAATTCGCTAGAGTTTGAAGCAATTATTTGGAGTAGTACATGAGATTGCCGCGAAGCGGGAGTTAGAGGTCCTCAGTATTTCAATGCTATACGGGTGAATCCGTCTTTATGCCACTAACGCTGATTTATCACAAAAATGGTCAAACTAAGTAATGCACTAAAGGCTCTGCTGTAATATCGTTTGCTCACATTATGAATGACGTGATCATCAAGATGAGTTACCCCAACTTTGAAAGCCTCAGATTCCTACAGCAACACGTAGACTCTATCCTGCGATTCTATCAACCTCATTGTTTTGATCCCAACGGAGGGTTTTATCATTATTACCTTGATGATGGGACGGTGTATAACCTTACACATCGTCATCTGGTGAGTGCCACTCGCTTTGTTTTCAACTGGTCTATGGCGTTTCAGAATACCGGGGATGCTCTATATAAAGACTGGGCACAACATGCGCTGGATCACCTGAGTGTTTTTCGTCTGAATCATGGCGCACAAAGAGGTCTTTATGCCTGGACTGTGGAGGATGGCGTTATTCAAGATGCTACGGTAATGGCCTATGGTCAGGCCTTTGTATTGCTTGCCTTCAGCCATGCCCATCGCATTGGCCTATGTGATTCATTTGCAGTGGCAGAAGCCTTCGATCAGATGGAGTCCGCCTTTTACAGTCCATCCGATCTAGCCTATGCAGATGAAATATCCGCATCGGGCCAGTTGCTTGATTATCGTGGTCAAAACGCCAATATGCATATGTGCGAAGCCTGTCTTTCGTCGTATGAATCTACTCGTGATGAGCGTTATCTTCAGCGCGCGAAGAGCCTTTTAGATCGTTTTGCCTTTGATCTCGCGCAACAGTCTCAACCACTTATCTGGGAACATTATCGAGAGGACTGGTCGCCAGACTGGGATTATAACCGGGATAATCCGGGTAATATCTTCAAGCCCTGGGGGTATCAGACAGGCCATCAGACGGAGTGGGCTAAACTGCTACTCATTGCCGACGAGTTCGAGGCTGAATCACATTATGTGGAAAGAGCCATCCAGTTGCATCAGGCCGCCTGGGAATTTGGTTGGGATCATCAACGTGGTGGGCTTATGTATGGCTTCGATCCAGAGTTTACTCCCTGTGATACTGACAAGTATTTCTGGGTACAGGCCGAATCAATAGCCAGTGCCTGGCGGCTATGGCGGGTGACAGGAGATGACGTATTTCGCCAGCAGTATCAGCAGATCTGGAAATGGAGCTGGGAGCACATGATCGATCATCAATATGGTGCGTGGTTTCGCCTGGTCTCGGCTCAGGGCAACAAACTGGAAAACACCAAGTCTCCCGCAGGTAAGGTGGATTATCACACCATGGGTGCCTGTTGGGATGTGATGAAGGTTGGGGGGATGAATAATCCCCGGCTGGAGGTGCAGACTTAAAATGTGAAATAAATACTATTAAAAGATTCCAGGGAATAGGAATCATATTAGGTAACGTCTGTCGAATAATAAGTTTTACAATCTGTAAAATGTTGATTTGTGTACCTAGATAGCTTAGCCTGATTTTTAATACAGGAAAGGAGAGGCAAGATGCCGAGAGAAATGATAAATAACGAAATTCCTGACTTTGATACCGCTTTGCAGGATTTAGACTTTGTCAGTCAAAAAGCCCAATTGATCCATGAAATTGAAGTGATATCACGTGATTTACCTGTTGTATCCCAGCTTCAGAAGATCAGAATCCAGCAGGAGGTCCTGATTCTGCAGGAAAAAATTAAGGACCTTGAAAAAGAACGCTTTGCTAGTCGGGCATAACTGCTCTTGTTTATCAAATTTATCCCCACACTAACACTGTTTCCAGGGGGGCAAAACTACAGCATCGCCCTGAGTTGGATGTAGACATTTTTAGACAGGACTTCTATTCTGTATAAACGAATAATTTCCTTGATGAATCTCCCATGTTGTCACATGACCTTAGCCCTGAAGAAGCCCGAGTTATTGGCTGTTTGATGGAAAAATCTGTTGTTACACCTGACCTGTATCCTTTAACACTGAATTCACTCACCAATGCATGCAATCAAAAGTCCAGCCGTAACCCGGTCATGAATATGACTCAGGGAGAGGTGCAGCATACGGTAAGGGGGTTAGCTGAAAAAAATATGGTTCATATTGAAGAGAACTTCAAACGTGGCGTAGAAAAATATAGTCACCGGTTTTGCAATACTCGCTACAGTGAGCTGCAACTGAATGAAGCTCAGTTTTCCATTATTTGCTTAATGTTGTTACGTGGTCCGCAAACACCGGGTGAGCTAAGAGCGCATAGTGGCCGTCTACATACTTTTTCTGATAATTCTGCAGTATTGGTAGCGCTAGAGGGCTTAATTGATTACCACGGTAATCAGCTGGTTGTTAAGCTGCCTCGACTGGCAGGACGCAAGGATTCAGAATATACGCATCAGTTCTGCGGAGCTATAGATATCGAGGCTTATGAGAGTAAAGCTCAGGTAGCTGGGGCCAGCCGATCCTCAGAGCGAGTGAGTGTATCTGAACTTGCGCAACGAGTGACTGAGCTGGAAGCAGAATTATCCGAGTTGAAAAAATTCCTTGAATTCGATCGTTAGCCTGTTAATCAGTCACTTCATTGACTTGTAATTACTCTGCCTCCATCGCTATCATAGTTAGCTTCGAAGGAATGCGCTGGTATTGAGTTTGCTCTTTCTGTAGAACGGTGGATGTTTAATGATGAAAAATCTAGAATTAAAAAAATGATGCAATGGAGAGGTGCAGAGCTATGAATAAGCCATCAAGGCCTGTGGCTATTCTTCAATAAAATCTGCATTGACGTTATTTGTTTCACT
This sequence comes from Gammaproteobacteria bacterium, assembly GCA_050295575.1. Classification (GTDB taxonomy): domain Bacteria; phylum Pseudomonadota; class Gammaproteobacteria; genus JACNJF01. The sequence continues at coordinate 30,837 of JBNKPX010000019.1, forward strand.
TTTGGCTAAATATCATAGACATGAGTTCATATCTAAAAACTGGCCGTAACTAGAGAGAAATTTGACATTCAAATATAAGATATGTCATAAAAATTAAGGATTTAAGGCAACTAGATAGAATTTTTCGAGACTTTTCTCATTTTTATCCGATAATAACGTGACCGGCTCGATCTACAAGTGTAGATTAATGTATTTAAAGTAGTATACATAAGGAACTTATACTCGAAAAACCTGAGGAGGCGAAAGCCTTGATAGTTCATAGAGAAAAACCTGACCATTTTAAAAAGTCGAATGTTGAACCATACGAAAATGCCCGACGTTTAAGTGTACTGCGCCGCCGTCGACACGTATTAATCGTTGATGATGAGTCTACTGGACGCACTATTCTGGAGAAAGTTATCCAGAAAATTGATAGCGATCTACAGGTTACAGGTTTTGATTCAGCGGTTGATGCTCTGGGTTGGTTGAGTAACAATCGAGTAGATTTGATCATTACTGATTATCGAATGCCCCAGATAAATGGGGTTGAGTTCATTAAAAAAGTACGAAGTCTGCCTGATTGTGAAAGTGTTCCTGTCATGATGATCACTGTGGTGAGTGAAAAATCAGTACGCTATGAAGCCCTGGAAGCTGGAGCTACAGCTTTTCTAACGCGACCCATAGACCAGATTGAATGCAGAACCAGTTGCCGTAACCTCCTCAAAATTCAGGAACAGCAATCTATCATCCAGGATAAGGCCGACTGGTTGGCGCGCCAGGTAGATGTAGCGACTCAGCAAATTGTGTCTCGAGAACGTGAAACTTTGTTACGACTAGGCAGAGCGGGTGAATATCGTGATGAAGATACGGGAAACCATGTTCTGCGCATGGCTAAATACTCAAGGATTATTGCGGAAGAGCTAGGACTTGCTGAGGTTGAATGCGAGGATATCGAATATGCTGCCCCAATGCACGATATAGGCAAGATCGGGATTCCTGATCAAATATTGCTCAAGCCTGGCAAACTAAATAAGGGGGAGTGGGAAATAATGCAACAACATACCGTTATGGGGCACAATATTTTGAACAATAGTCAGTCGCGATATATTCAGCTAGGTTCTGTTATTGCTCTAAATCACCATGAAAAATTCGATGGGACTGGATATCCAAGTGGATTAAAAGGGCGGGAGATTCCACTTGTTGCTCGAATTGTGGCTGTTGCTGATGTGTTTGATGCACTAGTGACTGAACGTCCCTATAAGAATGCCTGGTGTACTGAGGATGCCTTGAACTTGCTAAAACAACAATCGGGTAAACACTTTGATCCACAATGTGTTGAAGCTTTCCTTGATCGTCTAGAGGATATTAAGCTGGTCAAACTTGAGCTTAAAGATAGTTAACCCAACTTTTTGAATAATAATGGATTCGCGTAAAACCCACCAATACACATCAATTTTCGACCGGGTATATCGTCGAATTGAGAAAACAGGCGATTACGAACCAGAACAGGCACTGAAAATTCGTTTACCTGTTGCCACTCTTTTTGTTGTTCTTTTTTGTATTCCCTGGTCTGGTGATGGAAGCTTCCTGGAAAATATAACCTCGTTTCCAGGTCTGATTTTTTTTAATCACCTGTTATTGGCGTTTGTAATCATTATCGCGATTCTGATAAACCCAGAGGTTTCGGTAATCAGAAGAGTATTCGGCATCACTATTGATATCATTTCTTTATCGGCTGTGATGTACCTGGAGGGCGAAAACTCTATTACTATATTTGTTATGTACCTCTGGGTCATACACGGCAATGGTTTCCGCTATGGTGTTAATTATCTATATTTCACTGGGGCAATCAGTTTAATTGGATTTTCAGTAGCGATTGCATTAGGAGATTACTGGCAACAAAATTTAACTATTGCTTACAGTTTGTTAATCATACTTCTTGTTTTACCTCTTTATTCGGCGTTTCTAGTAAAAAAATTACACACAGCAATTTTATCTGCCGAAAAGGCCAATAAAGCTAAGACGCAATTTCTAGCAAATATGTCTCATGAACTTCGTACTCCATTAAATGGAGTAATAGGTATGGGAGAGTTACTACGTGAAACCAGTTTGACCTATAACCAGCACGAGCTGGTGAATGGCATGCATGCTTCCGCCACTTCACTGCTGGAATTAATTGAAAATATTCTGGATATATCCAAAATTGAAGCTGGCAAAGTCGTTGTGGTTTCTCAACCATTTGACTTGCATACACTGGTTACTTCGGTACGGTATATGCTGGCACCGCTAGGTGAGCGAAAGGGTGTTAGCGTATCCTGCAATATTGATCCTGATACTCCATTTTCATTGAATGGAGATCAGGTTCATTTACGTCAGATCCTGGTGAATTTAATTAACAACGCTATTAAATTTACAGATACTGGTTCTGTATATTTGAATGTATTTAAAGTCGGGGGGAGTGAACATAAAGCTCGCATTCGATTTGAAGTGGTTGATACAGGTATAGGTATAGAGGAAAGCTCTCAGCAGCGAATATTTGAAAACTTTATTCAGGCTGATGCAAGTACAAGCAGGCGCTATGGTGGGACAGGACTAGGAACTGCCATTTCCAAAGATCTGGTTGAGCTTATGGGCGGAGAAATAGGACTAATAAGTAAGCTGAATGAAGGATCCACTTTCTGGTTTGAGTTACCTTTTGAAATTTTACCTCAAAAAGAACAGGACCTGTCGCATAATAGAATCCTTTTATTGTCCGATGAAGACTGTTCATCAGTAATACGCCCTGCGCTTAAAAGCTGGTCTATCACCTTTAAGTGGGTTCGATCTGCGGCCCGAGCTTTCTCACTTTTGGTTAACGCGATAGAGGATAAAAAGGGATATGAAATTATCATCGTCGACCAGGAGATAATGCAAGATGTGAATCCTATACAGTTCGCTCAAATGATTAGAGCAGAAAAAGAGCTGGAACACCTATCTATGATTCTTGTGAATTCATCCGATTCAATGATAGAAACTAATTTAATTAACCAATATTACGTCGCTACTTTGGAAGAGCCTGAGGACAAGAGGCTTTTGTACAACGCGATTCACGCCGCTCAGAGTGTTAACTATAGCGAACATAATATTGTTACTCTGGCCGAGTATTACGAACGACAGGGTAGCGCAAAAGAATTAAATATTCTGGTAGCTGAAGACAATTCTGTTAATCAACAGGTTATAGAAGGAATTTTGATGCATGCTGGGCATCACGTGCGTTTGACTGATAATGGTGAACGAGCTCTAGATATCCTTTCTAATGATCTGGATGAAATCGATTTGTTGATACTGGATATGAATATGCCAGAAATGTCGGGTATCGAAGTGGCAAAAGCTTTGCGTTTTATGGATGTGGGAATTTCACTTCCAGTTATTATGTTGACAGCTGATGCTACGCCAGAGGCAAGAGAGGCCTGTCTTTCTGCGGGGGCCAATACGTTTCTAACCAAACCGATAGATGCGCGAATTTTACTCGAAAAAGTCGCAGTTTTGACAAGAAGTTTGTCAATAAAGAGGAAAGGGAAAAACAAAAAGAAAATTTCATCAGCTGATAGTCTCAGCATTTATAATGGATCCCGATGGTTTGATGAAAGAGTTTTACGCGAATTATCTAACCTCGGTGATGGTATGTCATTTGTTCAGGGGTTGATAAATGGGTTTTCTCGGGATGGGGAAAAACATATTCAGGGCATCAAACTTGCTGAAAAAAATGATTATCCAGCTTATCGAGAAAATCTGCATGCGTTAAAAGGATCGGCTACAGAGTTAGGAGCGACAGCATTAGTTGATATTTGTTTAACAGGCGAAGCTTTTAAACCCTTCGATATTGGGACAGAAAAAATTCAAAACCATAACCGTGAGATTGAAGAAATATTCAATCTCACGGTTAATTCACTACAGGAAGCAGTCATTGGCAGTAGTGTGCAAAGCCCTAATAAGTCAGAATGAAATTGATTAGATTACAGGTTTTGCACTTTAGTGTTCTGACGTTTTACCAGACGTTGCATCATACGAATATCTTTTGAGGTTAATCGGAATACTGCATCAACCCACTCGGTAGTGATATCTAATAGTTCCTGATATTCGATAGCATGGCAGATATCCTTTACTTTTCGCATTGATTGAAAGGTATTACTGATACGACGATTGGAATCGATGTAATTGTAGACAGCAAGTTCTCCAGCACCTTTTTCGGCTAAATAATCAATAATTCCCATCTCATACATTTCTTCTGAGGTATAAACCTTACCACTCATTATCATTTTTTCGGCTTTAGCTGCACCGATTTTCCTGGATAATATTGAGTAGGCTCCCATACCAGGAAACATGTTAAACAATACCTCGGGTAATCCCATTTTAACGCCTTTCTCAGCTATCACAATATTGCATGATAATGCGGCTTCAAATCCCCCGCCAAGAGCATCGCCCTGAACCAGTGAAATCGAAGTCATATTTTCATTATAATGTGTCATGTTCATATACTGAATATCGATACAGTGGATAGCGTAGTTCAGCAACTTTTCTCTATTTCCGGTCTCAATACATTCGGTAAACATGGACAAATCTCCACCCAAATTAAAGACTCCTTCAACATCGGAGGCGAGGATAAGAAAGTCGTATTTCTCTCCATTGCTCTCAGCTTTTTCTTTTTTGACGCTATCGATATAGGATGAAATATCGTCCAGTAAGGCATGGGTAACGCAAGGGCGAGGAGCTCCTTTCATATAAAACCAACCTGCATTGTATTTATCGTCAAAATGGGTAATAAGTTGCTCATATCGACCACGAGAAGGAAGTTCTTGAAATTGGACTGATTGATCTAAAAACGCGATATTGTTCATGCGATGTACTCCTGAAAGCTAGTAATGTTTGATTGAAACGATTTAACAGAATGATTTTTATTAATAATTTATATTTTTTGTTACGAACTACTTAATTTAGTTGAAAAAGTAAATATCACATAAGAATTTGCATCAGGGCTTATGGAATACTTAATATTCATCCTTGAATTTAATTCAAAATTTATGCTTTGCAAGAGGGGGGAGTTCAGAAGTAACTACTTCTGAATAAATTTGCGATAATTTCGCAAAAAATGGGTGGTTAAACGTTTTTTTGTAGCAATTTTGTGACCTCTGAATGAGGAGCTGGACGCCCCAATAAAAAGCCTTGCACCATTTTGCAGCCGATTTTCCTGATATATTCAAGTTGCTGCTCGGTTTCAACGCCTTCGACGATGACCTCCAACTGGAGTTCTCGGGCCATCGCTACTATCGCTTTGATCACACAGGCTTTCTCTAAATCACTGGATATACAGGAGAGAAATGAACGATCAATCTTGAGAATTTTAATAGGAAGTTTTTGTAGATAGGACAGGGAAGAATAACCAACGCCAAAGTCATCTATACAAATACCAATGCCACATTTAACCAGATTTTTCAGTCTAGGCAGAACAGTTTCCATTTCCAGCATTAGTGTAGTTTCTGTAATTTCTACCATCAGTAAATTGGGGGGTAGGCGGTATTGCTTTACCAGATTGCAGACAATGACATCAAACTGATTTTCTGCGAGTTGATATGCTGAAACATTGACCGAAAGCTTTATGGGGGCGTATCCATTATCTAGCCATTCTCTAAGATACTGACATCCTGTTTCAAGCATAAATAGCCCAATTTCATTGATTAACCCTATCTCTTCAGCAACAGGAATAAATTTATCTGGATAGATGAGCCCTTTCTCTGGATGGTTCCACCGAATTAATGCTTCTAGCCCAAAAATTTGTGTGTTACTAATATTATATTGTGGTTGAAAATATGCTTCGAACTGATTTTGATCCAGCGCTTTACGAATATCCTGTTCGATAGTATGTCGATGTTCATAAATGCCTTTCATATAATTTGAAAAGTATTCAAAACCATTTTTGCCACGACCCTTGATATGGTACATCGCCATATCAGCATTCTGAATCAACTGATCGGTATTGGATGCATCATCAGGATAAACTGAAATACCAATGCTGAAGCTTATGTTGATTTCATGGTTTTCAAGATCGATTGGTTTATTGAACCCATCAATCAGTTTCTGTGCCACCAGGCCAGCTTCTGTGCGATTTTGTAATTCAGTGATTAGAATGCTGAATTCATCGCCACCAATTCTGGATACAGTATCGCTATCACGTAGTATTTTTTTTATTCGGTCGGAAACCTGTTGCAATAAACTATCACCGATTGCATGACCTAAAGAATCGTTGATGAACTTGAATCCATCAATATCAAGAAACATAACTGCCAGTTTACTCTCGTTGCGGTCAGCATGTGCTATGGAGAGCTTTAAGCGATCCAGAAAAAGTTCGCGGTTTGGTAGCTTGGTGAGCAGGTCATGATAGGCCTGAAAATGTATTAAATCCTGAGCCTTTTTGCGTTCACTGATATCTCGAGCAACACCATAGACACCCAGGAAAGGAATACATTCTTCTCCCTGTTGGTGTATGCCCATTGCACTCAATCCAATAGCGATGGAATTTAATTCAAATGATTTGTGCGGGGTGTCTCTATCCAGACATTTAAGTCTAAATTCTATATTTTGGCTGGTACGATCACCGGTGCACCGTTCATTGAACGTATGTTTGGCGAGCTCCAGATCATCATCGTAAACGAGAGTGGAGAAGTGTACCCCGATGAGATCTTGCGGCCTATAACCAAGCAGGTCATACACTCGATCATTCACAAAAGTAAAAAAACCATTATGGTCAATCATGTAAATAATGTCAGGAGAGTTGCTTACGATGAAACGGTATCGTTTTTCAGATTCTTTCAGAGTTTGGCTGATGTGTTTTAGTTGTCTTTTCAGGCCTGTTTTATAGGCGACGCTATCGATAATTGAGAGTAGCTGTGAGGGGTTGTAAGGCTTGTTGAGGAAATCCAGTGCGCCGTCTCGAAATACCTTGCTGGCACTTTCAAAGGTGGCATCTCCACTCACTACTATAACTTCACACTGAATATCTTCACATCGAATAGTTTCCAGAACCTCGTAGCCATCGATATCAGGCATGGATAGGTCGAGCAGTACGATATCGATGGTTGTCGTTCGTAATACATTCAAGCCAGATTCTCCGCCATCAGCGATGATGCATTTATATCCATAGGCTTCCACTATGGCTTTGGTGCTGTGTATAAGATTGATATTGTCGTCGATCAATAGAATCTGGAATTGTGATTTATCGATATTCTTAATCTGATCGAGCGAGGATCTCATCAAGGAGTTGAGGTCGCTTTTTTTCTTTACCTGAATGCTGGGTTTGGTGCCAGTCATAAGTTATACCTCTACTAGCGTGGTAACAGTATGATAAATTCCGCGCCACCACGATCCGATGTTGTATAACTGATGTGTCCATTGAGTTCTGAAATCAGTTTGTTGACGATAGTCAGACCGAGGCCAGAATGCTCTGGTCCCTTGTTTGTTTGTACCGGTGTAAATAAATGCTCTATTACTGATGTGGGAAGCCCAACGCCATCATCGGCAATGCTAATCTCAATATATTGGGTCTTATTCACCACCACAAGTGCTTTGGTTTTTATCGTTATGGTTCCTTCTTCTGGTAATGCCTCAGCTGCATTCATGACCAGATTGGTGATAATTTGTTTGAATTTATTCGCGTCTGTGTGGATGGTTGGTAGATCAGGGTCCAGTTGTAATTCATTATTAATACGATTGATTATGTTAAGCGTAGGTTTAAATACTTTCAACATGCTATCAATCAGATTATTGATATTTACCTGTGACTGATCTTCATTTATGGCTTGAGTATCTTTTAATTGAATCAGAATTTTACTAACACGATGCACTTCAGACTTTATAGTCTCCAGGTGCTGTTTATTGTCCGACTCAGGATCCATATCCATGGAAAGTAATTCAAGATAGTTGTAAATAATGCTAAGAGGATTATTGATTTCATGAATGACTTTACGGGTATGGATTTCTCTTTCCGTTTGTTCATCCAGCAGTTGTTTCTGATATTTGTTTTGAATCAGATTCCGTTGCACGAATGAATCCGAAACAATACTGGCAAAGAGCAATAGCAACTCATTATCGGCATAAAGTTTCTGAGCCATCTCTAAGTTGCAGCCAATCGCAATCACAGCAATTAACTGGTTATTATGCAATAGCGGCAGGCAAATCATTTCGTCACATACCAATGTTGAGAGGATTTGATTATCGATATTTGAAAGTTCTTTAAAATCGTCCTGATAAGCGGTGATTTTTAATTGCTGCTGTAACGCTGACTCAGTAATCAGACTTTGTTCTGGTGCTAACTTGATGCTAAAAGAGCCACTGGGCGGTATATTTTTGCTGTGACTGGCAAATCCATTTAATAGCGTTTGTTCTTTATCCGGGAAAAAAAACATCGTCGATGAAAAACCAAATAACAGCAATATTTGATCGCTGATCAATTGAATCTTTTCAGATAAATCATCGACATCGTCGAAGGTTTTCTGTGCACCTTCAAGTAGCACAATCTGGTGTATTTTTTTTTCCAGCTGAATCCGTATAGCTTCATGGTTAGTATTAGTACGTGGAATGCTATGGTTTTCATCCACCTCAAAACCAAACCCTCGGGCATCAGCTACAGCCAGTTGAGTAGCTTCCAGCAGAAGATTCTCGGTGAAGGGCTGGTTAAGCCCGAAGAACTGATCTTCAGCCAGGTATTTTCTATTATTATGATTGAGCCGATTGCACAACCTGGAGGACAGGCTGGTTATTCGAACCAGCGGGTGGGTCTCCAGAAGTAATTCTGCCGGTTTGTGTTGATACCTGATAGCATCGCTTAAAGTTGAATCAACTCCCCATTGAGCCACGATATCAGCAGCCAGCTCAGCACTGTTTTTTCCGTAAAGCTCATGCTCTTTGAACATCAACGCATTCTGATCAGATACAGAAGCCATTATTTGTTGGTATTGAGCTGGATTGTTGCTGTATAGAACCAATTGCCCCATCTGGTGAAGTAAACCAGCCAGGTGAGCTTCATCAGGAAAGGGGTAGCCTGTTAAATGAGCAAGTTTTCTGGCCAGATGGGCGCAGATCAAAGCATCAAGCCAGATAATGCCAAGGTCATCCCCTATCTCTTTAATAAATTGAGAAAAGAATTGATGAACTGCTGAAGTAATGGCGATGGATTTGATAGTTTTGATGCCGAGAACGACAAGAACACGCTTTAACTCGCGCGTTTCATTCCACTGACTGTAGGCCGCCGAGTTTGATATAGCAATAACCTTGGCACACAAAGCAGTATCTTTTTCGATTATTGCTTCCAGCTCCTCAAAACTGACATTAGACCTATGACATAAGTCGATTAATTTGATCAGTACATGGGGAGCAGGCGGCAACCTGGTGTAATCAAGATCAGCAATTATTTCTACTGAATTTCTCATTATGTTTAATATGTTGCATTAAGTGTGTCGAGTAAGTCAATGATTAAATTAGGAATATATTGTTTTATCTTGTGATCTTAATAGTTTAAATTCAATAAGACATCCTGGAATATCGCAATGACAGTATCTTTGCCGCCCACATTAAAATCTAAGGCATTATTCTGGTTTATGATCAAACCTGTGGAGAGGTAATAGAGCAATGCAATACTGGACTTAAGAAGCAAAACCGGTTACTGACAATTTTTAAAATTCGCAATAGCCCTTTTAGCAGATTTAATAACCATTGATCTGTTTTGCTTAATAGTCGCTTTAATTTCGTGGTATTTTATCTTCAAGGGATTTTGACAGGGCTGAAGTTTTGCTGAAAGATTTTCTAACAAAGATTCAATTCAAGAAACAGGCTTCGAACCTCATTGCCTATCTGGCTTTACTCATCATTACCTTAATCCCAAATTCTTTGTTCGCTCAGCATGAGGTAAGTTTTCCTGTACCCGTTGTGTCGGAACAGATCGTTTTAGCCCCGTCTAACTTTCCTCCGTATTCTTATTTAGATAAGCAAAACAGAGCGCAAGGCTTTGCCATTGATGTTTTCTCAATTATTGCTGAACGCGCTGGAATTAGCTTTAAGTTTAAAAATGAGCAGGGTAGAGCAATGATAGTGCAGGCTCTAAGTCAGGGTGAGGGAGATATGGTGCTGGATATTGGGGGGCAGAAAGATGACATGCAATGGCTGGATTTTACATCCAGTGTTGTCAACATCCCACTGTCAATTTTCGTTCGTAAAGATGCATCAAACCTTAACTCCATTAACGACTTAAAAAAACATACGGTGGCAGTGGTAGGTCGGGAAAATCTTTCCTGGCAACTCTCAGCGAATGATTTGCCAGATAATCTCAATATTGAAGAGTTTGAGCTACTCGAAGTAGCATTTTATGCATTGATTACCGGTAAGGTTGATGCATTGATCTATCTTGATCCTGTGGTATGGAATATTGCGATAAATCTTCAACTCTCAGATAAAATTCGAGTACTAACCCCCCCTATAAGCGAACTCAGCTTCAGTATTGGTGTGCGTAAGCAGCATCAGAATCTGATACAGAAGCTTGAATTAGCAAGGCAGTCATTAATGGGTAGTGAGCAATACAGGGCGATTTATGATAAATGGTTTGAGCATGATTTGCCCTTCTGGAATACGAAATCTGTTTTTTGGGCTATGTCTGCAATTATCGTATTGATACTGTTAACTTTTCAGTGGTTCCGTAGCCGAGAACTGGAAGCAGTAAATGAATCACTACAGCAACAGATTGACGATGCAACCCTGCAGTTAAGTGAGAGTAATGCCTATCTTATGGATTTAACGGTTACCGATACTCTCACCGGTATCAATAATCGGCGTGCATTTGAAAGTAGCCTGAGTGAATTCATCCTGCGTTCTAAGCGTTATGACGGAGTCTTTTCTATGCTGATCATCGACATTGATGATTTCAAAAAATTAAATGATCAATATGGACACGATATGGGAGACCGAGTACTGGTCGAGCTGGTACATCGCGTGACCCAGGTCGTTCGGGATGTTGATATCTTATGTCGTTGGGGCGGTGAAGAATTCACTATTCTTATGCCGCAAACCAACCAGCATGGTGCCCTCAAAATGGCAGAGCGCTGTCGTAGCGCCGTTGCTGATGAATTATTTGATGAAGTAGGGCAGGTCACTATTAGCCTGGGGGTAACCAGTTATTTACCGGATGATAATGAGCGTAAATTATTTAAGCGCACGGATGATGCGCTATACGCAGCAAAATCACAGGGCAAGAACTGCGTGGTCTGGAATGATAAAATTTCTGTATAAATTTAACCCCTTTTAGCAAGCTACTGCGTTTTCAGAGTATGTACAACAAACTGGAAACGAAAATGAAACTAAAATACCTGGCAGTTCTCATCCTTTTACCCTTTTATCTAATGGCCTGTACTCAGGATAAGTCTATCCAGCCTCAGGTTTCCTCACCTTCTGAGCAGAGTAAACAAGCGCCTGTTGCAGGTATTAACAAGCTCAGAAAAGCTCCTTTGCCTGAGCAACAGGCTCCTGTTTTTGATTTGTATACAGCAGTAGATAGCGAAAGGAAAAACGAAATCGGACACACTAGAATGCAGGCCAAAGCCCCAGCTATATTGGCTGAAGAAGTGAGCTTGGCTGGTTTACCTGCTCATCTAATCACCAATAGAGATCGGTTTGCAGATTTGCGCGAGAATGGTGTCGTTCTGGTTAGTGAACAGCCTCTGTCAACATTTAGTATCGATGTCGATACGGGATCATACTCGCTGGTGAGAAAATACCTCACTCAGGGGCAGTTACCTCCGGCCAATGCCGTGCGTAGTGAAGAGCTTATCAATTATTTCAAATACCATTTTGCTCAACCAACGCAGGCCGATCATCCTTTTGCCATCAGTACTGAAATTACCCGTAGCCCATGGAATGCGAATACACATTTACTACAGATTGGTGTTCAGGGGTATCAACAGACAGCCAAATCCAGACCTGCGGCAAATCTGGTTTTTCTCATCGATGTTTCTGGCTCTATGCAAGATACGGATAAATTACCCTTACTGAAAAATGCATTTCGATTACTGGTTAAACAGTTAGGCGCAGAGGATCGCATTACTCTGGTAGTGTATGCCGGCGCTTCCGGGTTAGTGCTTGAGCCCACCCCCGGTGATCATCAGGCCGATATCCTGAGTGCTCTTGAACAGCTTTCGGCAGGTGGCTCTACCCATGGTTCAGCCGGCATTAAACTAGCCTATGCAATGGCGCAGCAAAGTTTTATCAAGCAGGGTATTAATCGGGTCATTCTTGCAACTGATGGTGATTTTAATGTGGGTACGGTGAACCATGAAGCACTATTAAATCTGGTGGAAAGAAATAAGCGAAACGGCATTGCCCTGACCACATTAGGCTTTGGTAGTGGTAACTATAATGATCACCTGATGGAACAACTGGCTGATCATGGCGATGGTAACTATGCCTATATCGATAATCTCAGCGAAGCGCGCAAGGTATTGGTAGAGCAGATGGATGCCACGCTAGAAACCATTGCCCGTGATGTCAAGATTCAGATTGAGTGGAATCCCGATCTAGTGTATGAATATCGACTGATAGGGTACGAAAATCGTTTACTTAAGCGCGAGGATTTTAATAATGATAAAGTGGACGCAGGAGATATAGGTGCCGGACATACGGTTACAGCCCTGTATGAAATCACTCTTAATCAGAGTGCGGATAAACGTATACAGCCTTTGCGTTATAGGACTCAATCCACAACGAAGGAAAATTTGAACGAACTGGCCATGATCAATATTCGTTATAAAAAACCGAATCAGGATAGCTCACAGTTAATCAGCCAGATCCTTAAGCGTGATCAGGTACAGAACGATCTGACCTCTGCATCTGATGATCTGCGTTTTGCTGCGGCAGTAGCAGCCTATGCCGAGCAATTGCGAGGTGGTGATCATTTACATGAATTTGATTATGACGATATTTTGAAACTCGCACGTTCATCACGCGGTCAGGACGAAGGTGGCTATCGCTCAGCTTTTCTATCTTTAGTTGCTTTGGCACAGTCACTGGATTCCTGATATGAGCCAGGCGGATGATTCGGATGAAGCTTTGTATGCAGCTTACCGGCGTGGTGATATGACTGCATTTGATATTCTGTATAGTCGCTACCAGCAGACCCTGTACCTTTTTCTGTTGCGTAGA
>JBNKPX010000020.1:0-43195 GCA_050295575.1 Gammaproteobacteria bacterium
GGCCTGTAGGAACAGGCGACAGCACCACATTCGTAATACGCCCTGACGAGATCATTTTTCAGGTAGACCTCCGACACCGTAGGGACACAGACTAAACTGGATTATTATGGGTTAAAACTGGATTGAAAATCACTATTACTGGATTTGCCTGAAAAGTCTCACCTTATTTTTAGATTTGCCATGGATGGCGAAAAATTGGAGAAAAGCAAAAACTGGATTTGCCAAGTCGCAGTATCCGCAACATCCAGAAGACTCTCAAACGATTCCTAAATCTTTGGGCATTAAGAAAAGGATTTGGAGCCCCATTAACTAAACCAAAGATCTAGGAGAATGAACAAGATGTTTGATGAGCAGTCAGTCTATTTTTGGCCTGTAGGAACAGGCGACAGCACCACATTCGTAATACGCCCTGACGAGATCATTTTTCAGGTAGACCTCCGACACAGTCAGAAATCGGAAGACGATGAAACAGACTGCGCTCCGATCATCGACTACCTTGAGGAACATCTGCCTAAGGTCGATGGTCATCCCTACCTCTCAGCGTTCGCTATCACACATCCTGACAAGGACCACATTCAGGGGTTTGAGGAACTACTTAAGCGAGTTACCGTGGGCGAGCTATGGTTTTCGCCACGAATCTTCCGCGAACATGATGATGACCCTAAAAGCCTCAGCGACGATGCGAAAGCGTTCCGCGACGAAGCGCACAGGCGCGTGACAGCAACGGTCGAGGCCGGTGGCGACCCGGGTGCAGGAAACCGCGTGCGTATCGTCGGCTGGGACGATTTGCTTGATGAAGAGCACTATCTGGGATTCCCACTCGAATTCTTCAGCGTGCCTGGTGATTCCGTGGAATCTATCGATGGATATGACCTCACCGGTGAATTCCGCGCATTCATCCATGGCCCGTTCAAGCAAGGTTCAGACGAAGATGTCGGGGATCGAAACGACACCAGTCTGGCCATGCAAGTCACGTTCGGGGCCGACCCTTCAGCAGGCGGAGTGCTACTCTTTGGCGATCATAAGTACCCCGTCATCCGTAAGATATTTGATATCACGAAAATGAACGTGAACGAAGTAAACCTGCGATGGCAGGTGCTGCTCGCCCCACACCATTGCAGCAAGTCCGCAATGTACCAAGTTGAGGACGACAAGGAAGTCTGCAAGTGGGATATTCTCGCGGACCTAGAAGAATACCAGATCGGTACTGGCTATATTGTCGCGAGCTCGAATAGCATTCCCTCGTCGAATAAGGATGGAGACAACCCTCCTCATGCCAAAGCGAAGGCACGATATCAGGAACTCGCGACCGGTGGGTTTGTCTGCACGCACGATGATGGCGTACATGCAGAGCCACTTAAGTTCACTGTAAACGGTTCAAATATCGAATATGCGCTGCCGAATAATGTGGAGGAAGGTGCAAGCGCTTTGTCAGCAGCGGTCAGCGCTGCCCGTGGAAGTGATGCGACGCCTTCGACCAAAGTGGGCTTTGGATGCCCGAAATAAGCAAAGGCCAGCAACTAGCTCTTCTTCAAATCAGCGATATTGTCGCTAACTCGAAAGGCGCGCTTGAAGTTCTTGAGCCAAAAGTCGAATCTAAATCGGAGGGCTTCATCTGGATCCACCTATCGCTTGAAACTAAGGGCTATCGAACCGGGGAGGGTCTCGCATTTAGAGACCGTGAGCGGATAAGCCTACATCTTCACCCGGACTTCCCTTTCAAGAAGCCTGACATCTATTTTAGGCACAAGCGGTTCATTGGAGCTCCACATGTGCAGTGGGGAAGATATATCTGCCTCTATCAATCGAGCGAGACTGAATACCATCCATCAGACGGTATGTTCGGCTTCTTCGGTCGAGTAGAGCAATGGATGCGTGCGGCAGGAAAGGGACATCTGGATCCTGATGATGCCCCCCTGCATCCACCCGTCTCCTACACGACATCATCTACAAAATTTGTCGTCAGAGCAGATAGCCCTACTGGAATAGCAGATAACGGGATTTGGATTGGGCGCGCTGACTTACAGAAGATAAGAGATGATCGCTTCGACCTCGTCGGGTGGACCAGGCTAGAAGATTGGGGCGATACAGATCCAGGTCATCCAGTTGCAGCGGCCATCATATTCGACAAACCTCTCGCGAACGAATTTCCAACGAAAGTTTACGATCTCATCAAACTCGTTGAGAACGTTGGTCTATCGTTCGGGTTGCTGTACTCCCTCCTGAAGCTCTTCTCCCTTGTCGGCTCAGAGGAGGAAGCCGCTTATTTCGTTCTGGGCGCTTCGATGCGGCGCAAGGCAGCTGGTGAACCGCTCCGACCTCACGTGACCGTATGGAAAATTGGTCCGGATACGCTGAAGTCACTCCGTGTCTTGCTGCTGAGCAAGGATGAGAACGAAGCAGCGCGAAACGAGCTAATCAATTGGATGGCTGGAGCTGATATCAGTTGGTGCCGCGTCCTCGAAGACCGGCCTGAGATCGTCAACCGGCGAGACGGAGGTACGCTACTCGCAACCCTCTCTGAGAAACGGATTCTGCTCCTCGGTTGCGGAGCCCTCGGTTCGGCGGTGGCCGAAATGGTTCTGCGTTCTGGCGCCGCTAAACTACACCTCATCGACTATGGCATAGTGAAACCTGGAATCCTCGTCAGGCAGCGTTTCACAGACAGTGATATTGGCTTGGCAAAGGCTAACGCTCTGCAAGCGCATTTACAGGCCATTGGCCTTAAATGCACCGTGACCGCGGACACTTGCAACCTTGCCAATCAAGCTCTATCCCTTTTTGATTTCAACAAATGGGACTTGATCATTGATACCACAGCTTCAGCAAGCGTAAACCATCGCATCGAAGAGGATCTGAAGACACAAAACATCACGATCCCAATGTTGTCGATGTCAGTAAGTGCCGCAGCCGAAAACGGCTCGGTATTGGTGAAGATGCCCCAGTTCCGTGGAGGATCACACCACATCGCGCGGCAAGCCAAGCTAGATGCTTTTGCAAAGAATGCTGGCCACCCACTGGTAAAAGCATTCTGGCCAGAGCCTGAGAAAAGGAAAGTGTTTCAGCCGGAGCCGGGCTGCTCTGAGCCGACATTTATCGGATCAGCAGCTGACATTGATCACCATGCAGCCGGGCTGTTAAACATTGGCCTCTCTCGCATCCAAAGCCTTTCTTCTGACGCGGCAAGTCTGGACCTCATTGCCGCATCATGGTTGCGGCATTCCAATAGTAAACGAGATAAGCTGAGCTACACGCTCAAGGATTACACTCGTCATAACGAGCAGAGGCATGGATATACTGTACTGCGCTCAGATGTAGCCATACTCGATATGACAACAGAGCTTAGGCGCATCGGGCGCACGCGTTCCAACAAAATTGAAACTGGCGGATTGATCTTCGGTGAAATTGACGACGCTCATCAAGTGATCTGGGTCGATAGTGTCAGCGGACCGCCGCCGGATAGTACCGCGAGTGAAACGCAGTTCCTGTGTGGGATCGCAGGCACAAAGGAACTCAACGCGTTCAAATCGGCAGAGAGTGGGAAGTCGAGTCGATTCATCGGTATCTGGCATACTCACCCAATCAGTCGTGGGCGTCCTAGCCAAGATGACCTTCAAGCGATGTTAGAGCTGCTTCACTTCCAGGAGTTTCCGCCACGCCAAGTTGTCATGCTCATCTTGGGATACGCCGCAACGAGGCGCGAAGAGAACTACTATCTCTATCGACGTAACGAATTCACCCTCATTCCACATTATGAGGGTTATGATGGGGGGCAAGAATGAGCTCTCCGAAAATTGGTCTAGCTCTTTCGGGTGGCGGTTCTAGGGCAATCGCTTTTCACCTTGGGTGCCTGCGCGCACTACACGATCGTGGAGTTCTCGACAAAGTCTCGGTACTCTCGGGTGTATCGGGCGGCAGTGTAATCGCTGCGCTCTACGCCTACAGCGATGAACCATTCGAAGATTTCGCTCATCGTGTCGAGTCAGTACTCTCGCGTGGCATGATATGGGGAATGGCCCGTGAAGCATTCCTTTCATTCGAGCTGCCAAAGATCGTGGTCGCTACGATCCTCGCCAGTTCGGCAGCCATTTTGGCGCGATCCCTCCAGCTCTTGGAGGGGATACTTAGCTTGATAAAGCTAAGACCTAAGTGGCTAGGAACTATCGCCGAAAAGATCCTCGACACTGCCCCACGGTTTGCAAGCTTCACGACAGCTTTCGAGCGTCACCTCGTTCGTCGCTATTTCGGCAATCTACGCATGGATGCTGTTGGGCGGCACGATCTCTCCGTAGTCATCAACGCGGCCGAGCTCCGTACCGAGACAGCATTCCGCTATGGTTCCGTTGAGAGCGGATGTTGGCGGTTCGGCAGACTGACTGAAAACCCATACGTAGCTACTGCTGTCGCGGCGTCAGCGGCATTCCCTGCATTCCTCCCAGCGCTCGACCATTACCTGACTTTCACCAAAAGCGGTGTTGAAACGAAGCATCGAGTCATCATCACGGATGGAGGGGTTTACGACAATAATGGCATCTCTTGCATGTTGCCAGGGCGCTCCAGCGAATTCAGCACCAACGCTTTACCTGTAGATTTCATTATTGCGTGTGATGCCGGCCAGGGAATGCCTTCAGGAGCTAGGCGGCCAACATTCTGGATGTCACGGATGCTGGCAACAGTCATTACCATCCACAGACGGACACAGACGCTGACACAAAATATGCTCCACCGGATGGCAGCAAATGGAGAAATCCAAGGGTTTATAATGCCGTATCTAGGCCAACGGGATAGCGCGCTTCCAGTTCAGCCTGCTGATCTGGTCAGTCGTGACCAAGTTGTAGATTACCCAACAAATTTCAATCCAATGACGAAGAGGAACATCGATCTACTTAGCAAGCGCGGCGAGCAGTTGACCCGCTGTCTTTTAGATATCTATGCACCAGATCTCTAGTGAATCATGCAACCAGAAGGATTGATCAAGAAAGGTTAGAATTAAACGCTGAGAAACCCTGTCGAGCACTACCAATGACTCCTTCATTCGATAATTAAAACGGAGCGATTTAGGAAATGAATCCCTTTTTTTCACCTGAACCCGACTATAACTTTGACGTTCCTAGAGAGGTTTTTGCTCGCTTTGATCAATCAGAACCAATTGATCCCAACCCGGAAGTCTCAAACTTAATAACCTTTTCAGCTGTCAATTTGGATGGAGTTTCTGATGAATGGCCACTTCAATACCAATACCATCATGGATATGGGAGCCGTTTAGAATGGGGAAGATACTGGTCCGACTGTTTCAACCCAGATATTCCTAAAGAACAACTACCTTCAATTTTCGATCAGATCCCAATCTATCAGTATGAAATCCACCTTCCACCAAACCATTTATCTGACGAAGAATTTCGACAATTAACCAATCCTTCAGAATGGTTGTGTATCACCTTGGATAGTGGAGGTCCTTTTAGCGCGAAAGTTTACCCCAACATCTTTAGCAATGAACCTCGTGTCGTCAGCATATCGATCAAGCCTATCGACAATAGAAAACTCATTTATCTGCTATCAATTTCTTTCGATATGCCTACATGGCCAAGAGCCACTGAACAAGAAATTATTGAAGCACTTGATATTGACGATGAAGCAAAATTTCTAGCGGCATTCGATGTCGGTCAGGGTGCAGCAAGTGCTTTGTTGAATGAAGATCAAATCCCATTTCTCTATCACGACCTGGGAGCTGGCGTAACTCGCAATTCCGCTACTACACCACCAAACTTAAGTTTTTGCTTCAAGAAGGATCCTCCTATTGTTTTGTCCCATTGGGATATGGATCATTGGGCCGGTGCCCGGATCAACACTAGAGCCCTCACGAAGACATGGATAGTTCCCGAGCAAAACATTGATCCAATCCATTCGGCTTTTGCACACGACATACTGATCTCTGGTGGCAAAATACTTGTTTGGCCCAATGGCTTGGGGCCAATCACCATAAAGCATGGGAATATCGAATATAAATTTGGTAGAAATCCCAAGAACTTAAAAAATCGTAATGGGACAGGAATCGTAATCCAAGTTACAAATACTGCTCTCGATGACAATAGAGATTGGCTTTTAATGGGAGACGCTGGTTTCCATCAGACACCCTTCCATCCATTTAATGATGTCGTAGCGATTACCGTTCCACATCATGGCGCAAAAATTGCCGGTAAAAACAAAATACCTTCTGGGCCAAATGGAAATTATGGAAGGCTTTTATTTTCTTTTGGCCCCAGCAATAGTCATGGGCCCGGTGTGCAACATCCCGTCAAACTAACAATCGATGAGTACCATGCTGAGAACTGGGATATAGGTAGCTGGCACAGATATGCTTCACTAGGAAAAACCATTGCGGGCGGAGAAATATTGGCCACCGCTGAACATCCACACACACACTTAGGAGGATTGATCGCAGGTTGGGATTCCAAACCAAGCGTTCATCATCCTCCTTGTCATAATTGCACTTGCAATGCACCTATTACACAGGCTTAGCATTTGTTCGTCCCGCTGGTTTATCTCTGTAAGTGGAGAAACTTTGAGAGTCTCACACTTTTGAGGCTTGCTGTTGATGTTCTAGATTCCAACTTCTATTGGCATTTCTCTTATTTCCTTTTAACTGAGAACGTAACGTACGCGCTGTCAATCTGATCAATCAAAGTCACGCAGAATAACCCCTTGCCAGTAAATCCGGCCCGCATTCATATTTCAACCGAAATTTGATCCCTGTTCGGTATTTTGAGACCTTCTGGCTTGACCTTCTGGCTTGACCAGACCGCAAACAATCAGGCAACCCATTGCTAACAATAATGGTGTCTACGATTAAATCGACGGGATAGATAATGAGAGGTCGTCGTTGTACAGGTTCTGACATTTAATGGTGTTTTCACACAGCCTGGACCCGTTGGAGTCATTC
Organism: Gammaproteobacteria bacterium; assembly: GCA_050295575.1. Classification (GTDB taxonomy): domain Bacteria; phylum Pseudomonadota; class Gammaproteobacteria; genus JACNJF01. The sequence goes on from JBNKPX010000020.1 coordinate 6,941, forward strand.
CCGACAGCTTGTAGGCAATAGCAGGTATGTCAAAGGAGCGGTCAAAAAGATCAGCAGCCTCCAAACTCAGGAATCCACATAGCAGTCATTCCTGACAGGTTGTAGGGACCGGCATGTTCGTGGCGTAACCAGCCATTCGCTTACGACTTCGGGAGCTGTTGTAAATGAAAAAAGCAGACGTCCTCTTGCTTTAGCGGGGAATGGTGAAGTTTGCCAAATAGATCATTTTAAGGGATTCTTTCCCTACTTTGGTTATAGATGGAAGAAAAAGCTGACCTTAAAATATCCGCCTTTATTAATCGCAAAAATCCTTTCAGCGCTCATTGTTCCAAGTCTCTTCTCTTTTGTTCGAACTCCTGCGGATCGATCTCTCCACGAGCATATCGATTCTTCAATATATCGAGGGCAGACTTCTGTCTCTCTTGTTGCCGATTCACATGACCGATACCCTCTTTCAGAGCCCAAACAATAGCGACAATAATTAATACCCAGAATAACCACATAAAACCTCCACCTGACCAATGACCTTGATACATCAGTTTTTACCTCGTTAGATTTTTAAACGTTTCAGCCTCAATGCATTACTGATAACTGAGACTGAACTAAAGCTCATCGCTGCGGCGGCTATCATGGGAGAAAGCAACAGACCAAAAAATGGATACAACAACCCTGCGGCTACCGGCACACCCAGCGAGTTATAAATAAACGCGAAGAATAGATTCTGTCGAATGTTACGCATGGTCGCTCGACTTAAACGCCTGGCTCGCAGGATGCCCTGTAAATCGCCTTTAACAAGAGTAACACCCGCACTTTCCATCGCTACGTCAGTACCGGTGCCCATCGCAATGCCAACATGGGATTGAGCCAACGCAGGCGCATCATTAATACCATCACCTGCCATTGCCACGATATGCCCCTGATCCTGTAGTTTTTTAACGACTGCAGCCTTTTGATCAGGCATGACTTCGGCATGGATGCCATCTATTCCCAACTGTTTCGCCACAGCCTGTGCTGTTGCCAGGCTATCGCCTGTTAACATAATGACCTTGACACCTTCCGCGTGCAGATCTTTTATTGCCTGCGGGGTCGATACTTTTATCGGGTCAGCCACCGCGATCAATCCTGCTGCCTTATTATTAATGGCTATAAACATTACCGTCTGCCCCTGATTTCTTAATGAATCAGCCTGTTCTGGCAGATCGAGCGTATCCACCGACATCGCTTTCATTAACTTGATATTACCCAGCGCCACCTTAAATTCATCGACCTTGCCGGATACTCCCTGGCCGGTGATAGAGTTGAAGTCGGTTGTTTTTGAGAGAACAATTTCCCTGTGCAAAGCACCTGCCACGATTGCTTCTGCAAGGGGGTGCTCACTGGCCTTTTCAAGGCTGGCCGCAAGTCGTAACAGCTCGGCTTCGAGATGTCCTTGCGCGGTGATAATAGTGGTTAATTTTGGCTTTCCTTCGGTTAGCGTACCCGTTTTATCGACCACGATGACATCCACTTTTTCCATTATTTCAAGCGCCTCGGCATTTTTAATTAATACCCCCGCACTAGCTCCTTTACCGGTACCAACCATGATGGACATAGGTGTCGCCAGACCCAACGCGCAGGGACAGGCTATAATCAATACCGCCACCGCATTCACTATCGCATGCGCCAGCCTCGGTTCCGGCCCCCAGAAATTCCACACCACGAAAGCAAAAACGGCGACAAGAACCACGGCGGGTACGAAGTAAGCCGCCACTGTATCGGCCAGTTTCTGAATCGGCGCTCGCGAACGCTGAGCTTCGCTGACCATGCGTATAATCTGGGCTAACAGGGTTTCTGAACCGACTTTTTCAGCACGCATCAGCATGCTGCCAGTTCCATTCACGGTGGCGCCGATCAATGGATCACCCGCATGCCGGGCGACAGGAATCGACTCTCCGGTTATCATCGACTCATCGACATAGCTTTCACCCTCCGTCACAATACCGTCTACGGGAATATTTTCACCGGGACGCACACGCAAAATATACCCTGTCTGCACCTGCTCCAGAGGTATATCCTCTTCCTGCCCATCCTGTTTGACCTGCCTTGCTGTTTTGGGGGCCAGGCTGAGCAAGGCGCGAATTGCAGAATTGGTGTTACTTCGAGCACGCAGTTCCAGCACCTGCCCCAGTAACACAAGAGCCGTGATTACGGCAGAAGCTTCAAAATAAACCGCAACAGTGCCCGTATCATGCAACATACTGGGAGGAAACAGGCCCGGTGCCAGTAAAGCAAACAGGCTGTAGATCCAGGCCACCGATACCCCGAGCGCAATCAGGGTAAACATATTCAGGTTCCAGCTCACCACGGATAACCAGCCTCGTACATAGAAAGGCCAGCCGCCCCACAGCACCACCGGAGTTGCCAGCACAAATTCAATCCACTGCACGGCCTCCATAGACAGGCCTTCGGGTAAAACTGAGGGCATCAGGTCGGCGATCATCGCCAGTAAAAACACCGGCACTGCCAGTATCGAGCTAAACCAGAAGCGGCGGCTCATACTCTGTAACTCGGTATTTTCCTGTTCGACTGAAACGGTTTTAGCCTCCAGCGTCATGCCACACTTCGGGCAGTTACCGGGGTGATCCTGAATAACTTCAGGATGCATCGGGCAGGTGTACTCCGTTTTGGTTTGCGCTGACGGTATACCCTTAAGCTCCAGTGCCATTCCACATTTAGGGCAGCTTCCGGGAGCGGCATTTTCGACTTCAGGATGCATCGGGCAGGTATATATTGCGCCGCTTGTCGAGGAGTTACCTGTAGGCTGCGCCGGAACATCATGCTGCTCATGCCCGGTACAGCAAGCATGATCATCCGCTGAAGAACTGCTATAACGAGCGGGTTCGAGCACAAATTTGGACTGGCAGGATTCACTACAAAAATAATAGTCCGTTTCATCCATCTGTTGATGATATGCACTATCAGTACTGACTTGCATACCACATACCGGATCAACGCTCGTGCCAGTGTCTTTACCTGGTTTTAAGTTTTTCATGGTTTCCTCTTAATGCGTATTGCTCATTAACTTCTAGTTAACATCATCTCGTGCAGGACTGACTCATCGAAATGTGGGCTAGACCTGCAGATCCCTCTGTTTTTCCTCATATTCCTGCTTATCAATATCACCCCTGGCATAACGTTCCTGTAAAATGGCAAGCGGAGATTTGGCCTGTTCTTTTTTACTGTCTAACACCATCATCGCTGACCAGAAAATTAACCCGACAGGGATTAACCAGAATAACCACATATAACCACCCATTCCAAAACCCATGTAATCGTACATTTCAATTACCTCTAATTGTGAAAACTGCTTACTCCATCCACTTCTGTAAACAACCACTAATCCAGCTGTTTACAGTTGCGGGACTATTAACCAAAAACCTTATTTTGCTTTCTGCAATTCGACCAACTGCTGCAATGAACTTTCAATGTTGGCCAGATGCATTTCTACCTGTTCACGATGCTGTTTCATTTCAGCCATTTTTTCTGGCATCATTTTCATCATCGACATACCCATACCACCCTGCATCATAGCTTGCTGACTATCTGTCCCGCTGGCGTGTTGTCCCATTTTCATATTCATCGGCATTCCTTCGGGCATATTCCCGGCGCCGTCACCCGTTGTAAGCGCAGAACCCTGAGCCATCGGACTCATGGACATTGGCTTATTCTGATCCACAGTTGATTCTGCCAATGCAGAAAGAGATAAAGTGCTGATAAAAGCGCTGACTAAAATAAGTTTGTTGAATTTCATCTTTGTTGACTCCAGTAAATGATTTAAAAAATTTATGCTTTAAACTCAAGTTCACAATTTGACTAAATTGCTTTAGTCTCTTTGCTTAACTCCATTTAAGTGCAGCAATGTAAGCTGCATGTGTCGGTAAAGTCCTTTTTTGTAATTGAATGTAACAACGTACTTATCGCTTACACTGGGTTACAATTTGATCGCAAATAAATCCATAAATCGCTTATTCTGTGAGTTATGAAAACTTCTGAAAATCACCTGCTGATCGTTGATGATGACCCCGAGATCCGAAATTTGCTTAAAACTTATCTGCAAAAAAATGGATACCGAGTGAGTACCGCTGCAGAAGGGCAGGAAATGTGGTTAGTGTTGAAGCGTTATCACATCAATCTCATTGTGCTCGACCTGATGCTACCTGGTGCAGATGGCATGGAATTATGCCGCGATTTACGTGCAGGCAAATCTGCCATGGCGAAAATTCCGATCATTATGCTGACCGCACGCGGCGATGAGATGGATCGTATACTGGGACTGGAGATGGGTGCTGATGACTATATGGCAAAACCTTTCAGTGCGCGTGAACTGCTGGCCAGGATCAAGGTAGTTCTGCGTAGGGTGCAGGAGTTACCGCCGGATGTGCTGGCCGAATCTGCCGAAAAACTCAGCTTTGAGCATTGGCTACTGGATACTAAAACCCATTTACTCACTTCCCCTGCTAACATTGCAGTACCACTTAGCAGTGCCGAATACCGTCTGTTAAGGGTATTACTCTCTCACCCAAACCGGGTGCTAAGTCGCGACCAGTTGTTAGAACTCACTCAGGGCAGAGAAAGCAACCCTTTCGATCGCAGTATTGATGTACTGATTGGTCGCCTGCGCAAGCGTTTACAGGATGATGGCAAACCCCCTCAACTGATACAAACGGTTCGCGGCTTTGGTTATCAACTCAATTGCAGGGTGACCGATGCCAGCTCCGGCAACGCATTTCAAGCATGATCTGGCCAAAAATAAAACTACAGTTACTGCCAAAAACCCTGTTTGGACGCCTGGTTTTTGTGCTCCTGGTCGGCCTGATCATTGCCCAGTCGATGTCTACCTTTATCCTGTTGCTCGACCGTGGATCTGTCGTCTATCAAGCTATACAAACTAACCTGATTGAAAGGGCTTCAGGTATTGTGAAACTGCTCAATGCGCTACCGGCTGAAAGCAGAGTTGCCATACTACCGCTCTTTTCCAGTAACGATTTACATGTCTATTTGAGTGAGCGGGCTCTATCGAAGGTACACGCTAACGCTGCAGAAACACCTGCCACCGCACTGGTAAAAAGCCAGTTATTAAAACAATTACCGGAAGGTAGCGAAGTATCGGTATCACTCGATGGTTCACTGATGAATAGCCCGATGCTGGACAGCCACATGTCGCATATGATGTTTGCCAAACCATCGTCTATGCATCCCAATCCAATGCCTCAACAACACAGCATGGTGTCTTCCTTTCACATTCAGATTCGTCTGCAGGATGGTAGCTGGGTAATTTTTGAGCACGGTATCTCGGATGAGTTTTTTAACTGGCCACTACGCTTATTAAGCATACTCGGCATCCTGTTACTGAGTGTGATAGCGCTATCACTGGTCGCGGTAAGCCTGATCATCAAACCCCTGAGCCAGCTTAGACATGCGGCTGAAGGTCTGGGCAAAGATATTATGCAGTCCCCACTTGCTGAAAAAGGTCCGATTGAAATTAAACAAACTGCAATAGCCTTTAACACCATGCAGCGACGCTTGCGTAACTACATCGACGATAGAGCTCAAATTCTTGCTGCGGTTTCGCATGATTTGAAAACGCCCTTAACCCGCCTGCGCCTGCGTGCAGAATTACTCGACGATGAAGCCCAGCGCGACAAAACATTACAGGATCTGGATGAGATGGAATCGATGGTGAATGCCACCCTCGATTTTATGCGCGGTATTTCGAATAATGAAGTCCGCCAGGGTATTGACATCATGGCCTTACTCGAAAGCCTGCAAGCCGATGCTCAGGAAAGTGGCGGTGACGTCAAAATTGAAGGCTCTGTCAGCGAGCCTTTTTTCGGCAAACCACTGGCGCTAAAACGTTGCGTAGTCAACCTGCTGGAGAATGCGCTACGCTACGCCAGCAAGGTGAGTATAGCGGTCAGCATTCAGGGGCAGACTCTTTTAATTGCAGTCTGCGACCGGGGACCCGGTATACCGGAGAAAGATCTGGTGAACATATTTGAACCCTTCTTTCGCCTGGAAAGTTCACGCGCCCGGAAAACCGGTGGCAGCGGGCTTGGCCTGGGTATAGCACGCAATATTGCCCGCGCTCATGGTGGTGATCTTGTTATATTCAACCGTAGTGACGGCGGGCTGTGTGCTGAAATTCAGTTACCGCATCAAACCGGATAAAGATTTTTTTCTCTTTCCCTCTGTATTACCGGGTTCAGAAAATTCTCTGCCGATTCAATGAACAAGAGAGGGTTTACATTCCGGTGAGTGATGCGGGCTGACACTACCCCGTTTAAAGGGGTGCGAGCAAAGTAATTATAAGATTGTCAGCGGCTTAAACGACAATAAACTGGCCCATCATTCCCCGATCTTCATGTTCCAAAATGTGGCAGTGGAACATATAAGGTGCGGCGGCACTGGTGGTGTAATCCGTCATCTGGATAATGATTCGGACAGTATCAAACGAATTGATGAGCACCACATCCTTGTATCCTTTTTCAAAGGCCGCGACATTGGCAGAGCTTCCATTACGGTCAAGTATCTCAAAGTGTGAGCCGTGAATATGGAAGTTATGGACGAGATTCATATTATTGGTGATTTCCCATATTTCGATGTCATTCAACGCTACTGTCTGATCTATACGGGCGATGTCCATTGCTTTGCCGTTAATCAGAAATTGCCCCATACCGCCACTCATGCCCATCGCCATATCCAGACTAAAAGTCCGTGTTCTAACCGCCAATGCAGGATTTAATTTCGTTAGAACAGTCAGGTTCACGGGCACGCTGGTCATGCTGACTGGAATGGTGTTTACATTCGCGGTAACGATGCTAGCTCCACTTGAAGTATCGATAAGAGATAGCGATGTGTCCATATCAGCTGTGCAATCCAGCACAATTTCAGCGCGCTCACCGGGACTTAACGTTAAGGCACTCAAACTGGTCGGCGTTTCCTGTAGCGCGGTATCGGTGGCAAGTTGTTTGAAGCTGCGTCCATCACTAAACATCAGGTTATAAACGCGCGCGTTAGACCCGTTTAGTAGACGAAAACGAACCTCCTTTGCGGGTAAATTGACAACCGCATCGACTACGCCATTACACAGAAGGGTATCGCCCAGCATGCCGGAAATCTGACTTTGCATGGAAGGCAAATAATCAAAGCTCCCATCAGCGTTGAATAATCTGTCCTGAATAATCAGCGGAATATCATCCACTCCCCACGTTTTTGGTAAGTCGAGCACGTCAGTGTCGGCGTCTTCAACAATCAACAAACCAGCGAGTCCCATATAAACTTGCCGCCCGGTTTGACCTTCCGTATGGGGATGAAACCAGTTGGTACCCGCTTGTTGCTTGACTGTAAATGAGGCCATCCACGTTGCGCCGGGCTGAATCGTTTGATGAGGACCTCCATCCATGTTGGCGGGGAGATGCATCCCATGCCAATGCAAAGTCGCGACTTCTGCAAGATTATTGGTAACGTTCAGCGTGATGATATCGCCATTTCTGACCTTGAGCGCAGGACCCAGAAAGCTGCCGTTGATACCATAGGTCAGCGTTGTTTTGCCTGCCAGGAAGTTCATGCTTCCGGTTTGTAGCGAGAGATCGAATGACGTGCCGGTTAATAACGTGGGTATAGGCAAAGTGCCGCTGGTTTGTGGTGGATTAACAATGGGGACATTACTGGTGTTGTCATTCGCAATTTCGCTTGAACCGCCGCCACAGCCAGGCAACTGTATGAATGCAGTTGCGGCGGCCAGATGTAAAAATTTTCTACGTTTCATGAAACGCTCCTGAATATGTGTCAATCAACCTGGAAACCGCAGTTGACCGCTTATATCTAATTAAAGTTGAGAATTGTTCAGCTTCCTGTTCTCCCGTCGATACTGGGTAACATGCTTTCCTGGTTACGATTTTGCCATTGCTGGTAAAGCTGGTCAGACCATTTTGACTGGAAATAGGCAATCACCGCTTCTATATCACTTGCAGATAATTTTTCATTAAAAGGAGGCATAGTACCGCCAAGCTTGACACCACCCTCACGTATAGAGTTTTTCAACACACTCAAATCATGGTGCCAGGCATGTGCGCTCCCATTCAGTGGAGGAGGCGGATAGTTGCCATTACTATCTGTCTTTTTCCATTCAAGCGTGCCCTCCGCATTCACCCCATGACAACTGGCACAGTTTTGTTGAAATAGCGTATCTCCAATTGCTACCATTTCAGGCTTATACCAGCGACTGTCAACTGGCGAAAAAGACAGTAGTATAGACACGATGGCAACTAATATTAGAAAAAATCCAAAAACCTTTAGCCATCGATTTTGAGATTTCAACATGGAAAACGCCGTTGAATCATCCCAACTCACCTAACCAGGGAAATGACTTCAATATCCAGATTGAAAAATTGGACAGGTAACCGGTAATCATTGCCAGTCCCATCATGATCAATAAACTACCTGCGATAATCTGTAACACTCGACCATGCTTTCTCAAACGTTGTGAGTGATTTGTAAAATGCTCAGTGAACAGCGCGGCTAATATAAATGGCACGCCCAGTCCAAGAGAATAAAATGCCAGCAAAGCCGTTCCACCGCTGACGAGACCAGAAGTCGCACTCAGGGTTAATATGGCGCCCAGAATCGGACCTATACACGGTGTCCAGCCAAAAGCGAAGGCAAGCCCCAGCAGGTACGCAGAGATGCCTCTGCCTCCTGGCAGGGTACCGTAGTAACGAAACTCTCTTTCAAGCCAGTTGAATCGTATTAATCCGCTGATGAAGACACCAAACACAATGATAATGATTCCTCCGACAATATTGGCTTCATGGCGGTAGGCGAGCAACCATTGTCCAATCGTAGAGGCACTGGCGCCAAAGGCTATAAATACGGTTGAAAAGCCTAAAACAAAACTCACACTTAAAGACAATGTCGCCAGTGTTTCCGAAAAAGATCGCTGGTTTTTGACCGACTGGTCGTGACCAAGAGTCTGGCCGCTTATATAGGAGATATAACCCGGCACCAACGGTAAGACACAGGGGGATAAAAAAGAAATGATGCCGGCACCAAAAGCCGACAGCGCACCAAAAAGTGATAATTCAATCATGGCTCAATCACTACATGCATTGCATATGCCTGGGGCCCTGACAATCCAGCTCGCGCTGTGTCCATAGACTTTTAATATAGGCAACCAGGTCGCCGGCATTCATATTACTTACACCATTGTCTTTCCAGGGAGGCATTTTTTTAGTTCGTGGAGACCCTTCAAGAATAGTTTTTAGCAGTGCTTCATCGCTATGATGCCAGGCATGTTCAGACGCATTTAACGCGGGTGCCCGGATATAACTTTCATCCGTTAAGGATTGAAAAGTGTAGGTTTCACCAACACCATCGATGCCATGACAACTCTGGCACTTTTGTATAAATAGAGACTGACCTCTTTTTTCACTATCCGATGTAGCTTCGTATTTTCCTCTAATACTGTGCCAGTCCTTACCGCCATTTTCTGACACAATCAGCTTTCTAAACTGATTAAGCGCCACCAGATTATCTGGAGCTTTTGAGTCACCGGATAGACTTAATAAATACTGGGAACCGAACTGATTATTAATCTGCAGCCATTGCTGAGTGGTATCATCGTATTTAACCAGGCCTTCACCTAGAATAAACGCAAATAGATTTCCCTGACTGGTTTCAGTCACCATAGTGGAAGGCATCATCGATTCAAATGAACGCGTCCAGGTTTTTCCCTCGCCACTGATAAACAATCCCTGACTGGTTGCCGCAAAATACAGTGCATCTTTGGCACTATGTTTTGCAATGCTGCTTATCTGTGGAAGTTTATCCGTTTCAATACTTGCGGCATTGATTGTGGAGGTGAAGGCAATCAATATCAGTGGGATAATTATTGTTAAACTTTTCATAGATCAATTTCTCTTTTCAGGGTTTATTAAACAAAGAAGCGGGCATCAGCTGATGCCTGCCTGCTTCTGCAGTTTGCGGATATACTGGATAATGTGTTCAACCATCTCAGGTGAAACATCCGGTAACGGTTTCATATCACCATAGTTCCAGTGATGTGAGCGAACACCATTTTTTACAGCCAGATTAAAGGCCAGATTGGCATGGTGATGAGAGTTGTAAATATTATCGACCAGAGGTGGCCCCTGATTTGTGCCCTGCCCGGATAATCCATGGCAGCTTTGGCAGTTCTGTTGAAATAGTTTTTCTCCCTGCTGGCTATCTCCCACAAACCCCCTGGGTGGCAAATGCAACGGGTTTGGATCGGCAGTGTTAGAATTTCCATCACAGGCTGACAGTAAGAGGATCAGGATGATTAACACAGGTTTTATCGCCGACTGCTTCATCCATCACTCACTAGCGTTTAGGGGGTTTGTTACAACAGGCGGGAGGCGGCGCCGAAGCGTTTTCCCGGGCCGTTGTATCCAGGTATTCGTACCATCCTGCCCGAATTTTAAAGCTGACCCCTTTTTTGCAGGAAATTCCCTGTGCTGACAGCATCGCCAACAGGTCAGTGTAATTGAGTTGAAGCTGGTCATACTCGATGGAAATTTTATTATCTTCACTATCGTAAGCAGCTGCTTTAATACCCGGACTTTGTTCCAGAAAAGACATCAGCCCAGGCATCTGCTGGATTAAACAGATACTGGATAAAGCTATGTTCCTGGTGACTAGAATCGGATCAGTCATGACTTTAACCCTTCAATCTTCAGCAAGGTCATTTTTTATTTTTCGATATTCCTCGGCATTAATCTCACCTTTTGCATATCTTCTTTTTAGAATATCCAGCTCACTATCCGCCTTCGTATTGCCATTGCGCGAATTAAAAAATATCTTGTACAGTGCGTAGGTTGAAAACCCCACTAACACCCAGGTAGCAAACATATAAACTGTGCCAAAACTCATTGAATAACCATCCATAATATTTTCACCTCTTTTTATTTTGACCATGCTCTACAAGCTCAAATATTGAATAAATCGGGTGCCGTAAAACTATCAATCCGGCACCCGAGATACTGCACTACAGAGGAACTGTCATTAATTATTTAGCTTTTCTTTGCTGCTCGACTAACTCCGATAACAGGGATTCAATACGACTCAATCTTTGATCCATCTTGTCCATGTGCTGCTGCCTCATTTGCATCATGCCCTGCATCATTTGTGGATCCATATTGCCTCCCTGCATACCCTGACCCATTATCGGTTGACCCATCATCGGTTGACGATGTTCCGTCATATTCTGTCTCATCATCGGGTCCATCATCATTTCATTGTTATCACCACCGCCCATCATTGGCATATTGCCTCTCTGCTCCATCTGTTGCTGACGCATTCTCATCATGTTTTGCATCATTACCGGGTCCATCATCCTGCTGTTATTAGCGCCTCCCATCATTGGCATACCTCCCTGGGAATTCTGTTGCATCTGTTGCTGGCGCATATTGATCATGTTTTGCATCATCACCGGGTCCATCGGAGCATCATTTGACATGGCTCCCGGCATGGCAGATTGACCTGCATCCTGAGCACCGCTTTGCGCCCATACAGACGATGAAATTAACAGGGCTACTGCTGTCGTAGTAAGAGTGGTTAAAATTTTCATTTCTATTTCCTTTTTTAAGTTCTATCCAGTCCGAATTGACTGGATATTTCTGGCATCTCAAAGTGAAGCCATTCGCTGCAGCATGACATTAACTCGTTACGGTTACATAGGATGTTCATGAGTATGAGAATCTTCGTGTGCATGATCCGGATCTTCATGCTGAGTAGCAACGGGTTGCTTGTTCAAAGTCTGGATAAAGTTCACCAGGTGCCACACCTGATATTCATTCAGTGTATTTTTCCAGGCTGGCATGGCGCCACGTCCGACTTTTATTTTGTATGCAAAATCTCCATCCGGATGTATCCCTGACATGACTCGAAGATTGGCCGGTTTAGGATTCAGCATCATAGCGGCCGCGCCATTGCCATCCGCATTGGCACCATGACAGGAGACACAGTATTGTTGATATAGCTTTGCCCCCATTTGTACTGATTCATAATTGGCCTCAATCGGATTGGGTTTCGAGGCTTCTGCAAGCGGAGCCATCCAGTGAGCGCTCTCGCTGGCGTCATGCATATGTCCGTGACCACCGTCATGGTCGCCCATGGCATTAACCAGTGAACTCGAAGTGGCAAGTAAGAGGAACGGGATTATTTTGAATGCTTTCATACTTTCTACCTGTGTTTTGTTGATAACAATAAAGTTTATTTAAAACCAGAAACTTAAGCCTGCAACAAGCTGTGTTTCAGAAGATCCCTGGATGACTGAGTTACCATATCGTTTTTCAAAATTGAACCCGATGTAGGGTGAAAACTCGCGTTTTATCTGGTAATGCAGGCGTAACCCTATCTCGGCAGTTGCAAGACCGGAGACGATGCCTCTGGCGTTATCGTCATCGCTGTAAATACTCAAATCGATATTTGGAATCAGAATAACTTTCTGGGTAAGCATGTACTCATAATCAGCCGCTATGCGGGCATTTAATACACGGTCCTGATTGATGAAAATATTGGCATCGACTTCGAACAGATAGGGCGCAATACCCATAAATCCTAAACCGACCCAGTCCTCGCTCGGCTCTGGTTTAAATTCATGACGTAAACCTAGCTGAAGATCCCAGAAAGGGGAAATGGCCCTGCTGTAAAGCAAATCCACTGAGTTACTCTGCACGTCACCATCCAGACTTTCACCGGATGACTTGAGCCAGAGCTTGTTCAGATCCTTACCAATCCAGGCATCCAGTTCCCACACCAGCAAATTGCCTTCATCCGAATCACGCCATTCCAGTTTATCGACCTTAAGCATGGTCACTAGCGGGTCATCTGACATTCCTCCCGCAAAACAAGCTAAAGGAGCCATAGCCATTAATCCGGCTAAAGATATTTTTTTAAGATTCATATTTATTCCCCTGGCTTACGATGACCGTGCGGAACATGCCGAGCATGTGATACAGCAAATGACAGTGATACGCCCAGCCTCCTTCGGCATCAACGTTAACACGGTAACTTATGCGTGAACCGGGCTGAACGATAACGGTATGTTTGCGCGGCAGGAAATTATTGTCTCCTGTTTCAAGGTCTGACCACATACCATGCAGGTGCATGGGATGATTCATCATGGTGTCGTTGACAAAGGTGATGCGCAGGCGTTCGCCCAGCTTCCAGCGCAGGGGTTCAGCGTCGCTATGTTTTACTCCATTGATGGACCACATATAGCGCCCCATATTGCCGGTTAGATGTAGTTCAATCTCACGATCCGGGTCTCGATCATTCATCGTGGTACGCAGGTTTTTCAAATCTGCATAGGTCAGTACTTTGCGGCCATTACCGCGCAGGCCGACTCCGGGGTCATTTAAACGATACTCAGCTGCTTCAGCCCGCATATCCACGTGAGGACCAAACTCGGTTTTGGCATGAACCAGTTTTCCCGTACTAAAATCTGATGGATTGCTGGTCATCGCAGGTTTTGAAGCCATGCCGGGCATGGCGTGCCCCATCGCAGCGTGATCCATTCCACTCATATTCATAGGATTTGCACCCATATCCATCTTTGAGTGATCCATTCCAGTCATGTCCATCTTTGAATGATCCATACCGCTCATATCCATACTTCCCGCGCCATGTCCCATCGCAACATGATCCATACCACTCATATCCATTGAACTCATGTCCATCGCCATATCACTGTGTGATAAATTGCCGACCTTATCCAGTTCAGGAACTTCTGCCGTCAGTGATACATCCGCTGTGAGCGTGCCGCGTGCATAGCCTGAGCGGTCGATAGATTGAGCGAAAATGGTGTAGGCTGTATCGTCATTGGGTTCGACAATCACATCATAGGTTTCAGCAACACCCATGCGGATTTCTTCAACAGTGACAGGCTCTACATTCTGGCCATCTGCAGCGACCACTTTCATGTTCATACCGGGAATGCGCACATCAAAAAAGGTCATAGCTGAACCATTTACAAAACGTAAACGAACCTTTTCGCCTTTATTAAACAGTCCCTGCCATCCGTCTTTTGGGGTAACACCATTGATCAGGTAGGTATAGGTATAACCGGTAACGTCAGACAGGTCGCGTTGACTCATGCGCATTTCACTCCACATAGAGCGCTCCGCCCAGGTCGCTGAAAAGCCTTTTTTATTGATGTCGGCCATCAAGTCCTGATGGGTACGTTCCTTGACGTTGTAGTAATGACTGAGCTTTTTTAGCTTGCGATAAACATCGGTGGGGTCTTCATCGGTCCAGTCAGACAGCATGACGATGTATTCCCGGTCAAACTTGATAGGATCGGGTTCAGCTGGATCAACGATAATCGAACCATATAGCCCGGTCTGTTCCTGGAAGCCTGAATGACTGTGATACCAGTAGGTTCCGCTTTGCACCAACTTGAATTGATAGGTGAAGGTTTCGCCCGGTTTTATACCATTAAAATTATTGGCAATACCCGGAACCCCATCCATCGCACTGGGCAAAATCAGTCCATGCCAGTGAATGGAGCTGGTTTCCTTAAGGTTATTAGTCACCCGCAGGGTAACCGTATCACCTTCTTTAAAGCGCAATGTGGGGGCAGGCAGTGAGCCATTTACCGTTGTGGCGATGGCACTGGTGCCGGTGAAATTCACCGTCTGGTTGCCGATCGACAGATCAAACACCTTACCGGTTAAGGTGGGTTGGCCTGTTTGAACCTGTCTTACGGCTGCTGATAGCGTAGTTGGGGCAAACCCCAGCCCTGCTAATAGACTTGAAGCTGTCACACCCAACACAAATCGGCGGCGTGATAAGTTTTCAGGAAGAGACGCTGCCTGAATAATTCTTTTAACATCTTGTTTCATAAAATAACTCTCTGATTTCAGGCGTAAAGCGGCCTGATTAATTAAAAATATCAGTGAAAAAACCTGACGATAATCAGGTATTTATAGAGTTATGCTTTAGGTGGGCGTTTGAGCAGGGAAGGATAAACAGTTCGAACAGCTTCGTTATCAATTAAAAATTTTATGTGCGTTGATGCTCTTGCAACAAACTGTAAAGATGCCGGCGCCTGCAGGGCTGAAGAGTGAAATTGACCAACACAACCGGGGTGATCATGACAGTTCTGTTCGTGCTGCATCGCACAATCTTCATCCATATCCATATCGATAGAGTCATTTGAGCCCAACATTGACTGATGGCAATTCGGTCCATGGCTGGATTGATCGAAATCAATCGCCATAGTTACCCGAACAGGGCTGAAGGCAACTATCAGCACCAGGATCCAGGTAAAAAATTGTTTGCTCAAAAAATTCATGCCTCTAATAGATCATAAAATATCAACTATTTCCAGCTGACTTTATTGCAAGTTGCGAATGAATTAAACAACTTGATAAATAAAACCCGTCCGTAAATGATGACTAATTGCGTGAAAGTTAGTTCAATGAAGAATAAGAATCATCAATTTTATATCGCAATGCAGCCTCAACTTCAGCTTCCGCTTAAACCGCTTACATAATTCCATGTTGGTGTTGCAACCAGCGAATATAGGGCACTATTCTGTCTATATCACGTTTCTCAATTCCTGGAACGGGTAACATATCGCCAAATTTCCAGTGATGAGCTTTAGCCCCAGTTAATGCCGCACGATAGAAGGATTCATCACCATGATGCGAGGGCTCATATATTTTATGGATAAATGGAGGGCCTTTATCGGTGCCATTAGCATCTACACCGTGGCAACTGCTACAGTTTTTTTCAAACAAATTTTTGCCCAGTCCATATTTAAACGGAACGCTAATCTTTTCGTCTGCTGACTGAGCGAATGCAGACGCGGCTATCAGACTGAGAGTAATAAAAATAATGGTTAAATAAGGTTTCATGTTGTTACCTGTTGTATCTGAATTGTTAAGGGGTACTAAATTGTTTAAGCAGACACCATATTTGGTGCTGGTCAAATAACAATTACAATCAGGCGATGGGGGGGCGAATGAAAAGGTCAGAAATGATGGAGCTGTATTCAGGAGGATACCCTGCTGCAATAGCCTCTGAAACAGATTCTATTTTCAGGGTGGGTTTGAAATTCATAAAGACCGTGCTGGAATAATTTGAAACTGCACACACTAAACCCGGACACTCATCCTGACAGCCGCTCCCGTGACAATCACTATCCATACCATTAGCGCTGGTCATTTCCAGACAAATCGAATGTTCAGCAATGCCAAAAGCAACCGGTGCCCAGAACATCAGTAATGCCAACAGAATCGAGATTGCTTTATTGCTGGAAGCGCCCATTAACCCACAATAACCAGTTTTATGATTTATGAATACTACAGACTAGCAGTAATTCGAAAAGTTTCAATCAGGCTTCCCTTGCGTTTTTATTCTGAACGGGCTAAATATTGAAGACATTCTCAGACCCTCAGGCGGCATCGAGAGTTACATGGTTTATTTCGATAGAGATATGCACCAGTTCTTCATGGATACTTAACTGCTGTTTGAAATACTCAGGTGTTACATCGTGATCTGTGGCCAGGCTCAGAATACAGGCATATTTTCCTTTGCCTACACGCCATACGTGCAGGTCGCAGAGTTCAGCCGTGACCGGTGAGGCAGCAATAACTTCACGGATCTCCTCTACCACGGGTGCATTCATCTCTGCATCCAGCAACACCCGACCTGTATCACGTAGCAGCCCATAGACCCAGATCAAAACTAGCCCTGCTCCAACCAGCCCCATCACTGGATCCAGCCAGGCTGCACCCCACAACTTGCCCCCGAATAACGCAATGATGGCCAGAACAGAAGTTGCCGCATCAGTCAATACATGCAGGTAGGCCGAACGCAGGTTCAGGTCATGGTGATCATGTCCGTGATGATGGCCGTGGTCATGCCCATGATCATGGTGATGCCCACCCTTGAGTAACCAGGCAGAAGCCAGGTTGACCAGCAGACCGACGATAGCGATGATGATGGCCTGGTCGTAGTGGATCTGAGTGGGCGTGATTAACCTTTCGATGGACTGGAAAATCATCAATCCTGCTACCACTACCAGCAGGATGGCACTGGTATAACCACCCAGCACCTCGATCTTCCAGGTTCCGAAAGAAAAACGCGTATCATGCGCGTACTTCCTGGCGAAAACGTAAGCCAGTACCGAAAGCCCCATGGCGATGGTATGCGAACTCATATGCCAGCCATCTGCCAGTAAAGCCATCGAGTTGTAATACCAGCCCCCCGTAATTTCAACGACCATCATTATGGCCGTAAGAACAACGACGCGTAAGGTGTTTTTTTCGGCGAGCGGGTTGCCCTCGTCAAATTTGTGAGTGTGATTCAGCTGCTCAGCAGTAACCGTAAGTGTCATGGGTATATACTCAGATAATTATCTTATATACTATACCCCACTATACATTAATATAACCTTGATAAGGAACTTTTATGTCTCATACTATCCAAAATAGTAAAAAGCTATTGACGCGTATCCGACGTATTAAAGGACAGGTTGGAGCGATGGAAAGCGCACTCACTGAAAACGCGGACTGCGCGGCGGTACTTCAGCAGGTGGCATCCATACGGGGAGCTGTGAATGGGCTAATGATGGAAATACTGGATGGACATATCCGCGAACATCTTGGCTCAGAGACAGTGCTGCCCGAGCAGCGACAACAGGACTTGGAACAGGTGCTCAGTATTTTAAGGTCATATTTAAAATAGTGGTGATATTTGACTATTATTCTGTCCCGGCCTCGGCCTTGCGTAAAGGCAATCCGCTGTACCAAATAACTGTTAGAAAAAAATACATAACTGCTAACGTTATAATCAATTGTAAATCTGAATATACCTGCCTGACGTAATCATACATAACATCTGTATGCCTATTCTGAGCTAGTCGATGAGTGCTACAAAAAATTTTAGCAAGATTTCAATCGGCATATTGAGATATTTTTCAGGGCATATCACGCATACGGAGTTACTAAATGGAACAAATTATCTGAACTTATGAGAAATTGATTAATTCTTAGAAAATTGCAAAGATCCACTGGCAAATACTGAAGGGAACGACCGGTTTGAGTTATTAGAATAAATTTCCAAAGTCATATGCAAGGTCCGCTTTGTCCATTCTGAAGTCATTCCCTACAGCTTATCAGGAATGTCCGCTTCTGACACACAAGGTATCCACGCTAAATTATCGGGAACGACCGCTTTATCAACAAATCGGCCCATTGACGGTGAAAAATTGGAGGAAAGTTAAAACTAGATTTGCCATCTAATTTCCAAATAGCAGTCATTAGAAAATTTGCTATGGTCTTCTGGAGTCGGTAGAGTAAAAATGTGGTGTGGTGGTCTAAGATAAAACCTATCTGTTTCCGCCCCTATCGTCTGGCGGTGCTTCAGTAGTTTATCCATTCGCCTTTTCCTCATTGAGCTCGAAGATCAAGCCAGCCCCCTGACGTTGGTTGACATCTTGGAAAGCATCGTGAGCAGATACATTGATGATGATCTTTCCAATCTCTACGTCTCCTTCATCTCTAGGAACCTTGCAGGGTTTTGGTTTACTATCCGGTTTGTAGCCAACTCCTGTTGTGAACAGAGCATCCAAGGCGCGCGGTTCCAAGGTAGACTTGAGCTTCGCCTCACTGGAACTGTAGACATCCGCGATTGCCAAGCGAACGTCTCTCATAAAGTCAAACCTGTGCGCAGCATCAAAGGCTAACCGGTTAGAACTTTCGCCTACCAAAATACCATCGAGGTTCGTCCCCAGTGGAACAAGCTCACGATATCTGTTCGTAAAATAAACTATACACCGGACTGGAAACATTGATGCCATCGTCTTCAGCTCACCGACGCGGCCCAAGTCACTGAGCAGTTTCTGTTGCAGGGCGATTGCAGTGTGTTCCCTTAACCGCGCTGGGATAATACACGGCCCGTCGGTCGCCAGAAGTTTGTCAAGTGCTTTACGCTCTATCGTCTCAATATGTTTCAGGTCCCATTTAACGATACCACGATGTTCCTCATTCAGGTCCAACACAGGCGTGTGCTCACCGTTGGCAACTGTTTTGTAATTGATTGCTCCGTGGTCGTGATAAGTACCAGCGAGGAGCAGCACACGCTTGGCCTTCGGTGGATCACGAACCAGATCACATAGAGGTGTTAGAACGAGAAAAAGGCGGCGCTCTTCGCCCTCGAAAATCGTTCCCTTCCGAGCATCCGGCCCATCAACATCCGGAGATATAGCAAGGATATCACCCAATGAAACTGGAAAGCCATCGCTCGAGTCAAGTTGTCGTCTTTTTTCATTTACAAACAAAGTCTTACGGACCACTTCGAGGGTGTTTTTGCTCCCCGTGATTGAATTTGGGGGAAAGGTCCTTGCTTCAAGTGAGTTAAGGGCGATCGCGGCGTCGATGACCCCTTGCTCCGCCTCCAGTTCATGCTCCAGTACAGCACCCATAATGTCGACCATATAGCCACCGAGAAGCACACCTTCTGACGACAGCATCTGCTTCAGGTGAGAAAGATCCTCAAGGTCGAGCTTTCTAACTTCACTTTGAGCTCGTTGCAGCGCTTGTGAAATTCCGGACTCCCAAGACTTCAGGAACATCCACAGTTTCAGTGCATCTACGCGGTGCTCGGAAAGCTCAAAGATTAACTGCTCAAGTCGCCCTTCTTCTTCGATCTCCGACTTCTTGATGGTCCTGAAGCCAGATGCGAGTAACCCCGTCTTGTCACGAAACTCATGACGAAGGTCATGGAGGCTGTTATGTGCAGAGGTCAAAAGTACAATAGGTGGACTATTTGACCGATCGCGTAAGACTTCCTTCAAGCCATTGATCGATCGGTCCTTGTCTCCCTCTGCCTGTTCGGATCCGAGAAATAGGTCTACAATTATCAGATCAACATCTTTCGCGGCTACGACAAAATCTCTGCCAACTTCGCTTACTTCAATGCCATTATCAACGAGCCTCGCAGTCGCAGTATCGATGAATTTTCGGACTTGCTGCTGATTGCTCAAAAAGATCTCAAATACTTTGTCAAGGGCTTCACCAGAGAATTTGTCACGGTGTTCGAACATTAGTGTCACGAATACCTCATCCTTGATCAGTTCCTCAGCATCGCGATCTTTGTTCTCAGGGTAGATTTCGTCGATCAGCTTTCTATCTTCATCGGTCAAATCCGTCCAGAAAACCGCCCACTCGTCATCCACATTGCCAAGATCTGACATAAGAGGTGACTGATCAACTCCATCGTCGACTATAAGCGCTGTTCTAACGCTCTTTTGTTGTGCATCCATTAGGTTCGTTCCGAAATACAGTACTCAAATGTGTTCAGTCGCCCAAAGTCATTCACTGGTTCCTCTTGTAGCTCAAGCGAGCCTCCTGCAGCAGCGGCGTTGGCTCTGGCAATGTATAGACCCAATCCCCGCCGTTTCTTGCTCTCTTTCAGTGAGAAGAACATCTCAAAAATACGATCCTTGTGTTCTGGATCGACTCCCGGACCATTATCAGAAAAAATGATTCTGGTTGGTGAAGCAATAATCCTGATAGAGATCTCCGGTTCGAACAGAGGTGATTTTTCTTTCTCCAAACTTAACCAATAGACAGAGTTTGCGATCAGGTTCTCGAATATCTGTACGACATAGCCTTTGACGGTCTTGGTCGTGAAGCGATCTCTGGGAGGGACATAATCGAGATGAATTCTGTGCCTATCGAACTGGGTTTTGTGGTCTTCCAAGGTTTCGCTGATGAGCTGCGTAAGAGAGAAGGTCTCGGGTGCTTGTCGCCCGCTCACACTCAGTGGGTCCAAAATACGCAGCCTCTTGTGAATGCTCTTCATCGACGCTGCTAAACCATCTAGACCAGTCACAGTTTCGTCAGATGTTGCCGTGCTTCGAATTTCTCGGATACGCTCCAAGGCATGCTCTGAAGTGCGGGCAAGCTCGTGAGCGACGATTTCAACCAAAAGTCCAATGCCTGCCATGTCTTGCATCAGTTTTGCGTCACCCTCGACCTCAGCATTCCGCTCTCTCAGAATTTTAGCCAGTTCTGTAAGTTCGAACAAAGCCTGTTGCAACTCTTCAATTGTTTCACGTTCCCGGTTGGTCGTGACCGAACGCAAATTGCTGATTGCCTTCTGAGCTCTCGTCTCAAGCCTTGAGATCTCCGTCTTGGCTTTAACGGGTTTTGCACGCTTTGCCTTGTACTTAGTTTCAGCGCGCTTCATCGCATTGCGCAGTTGATCCTGTATAGAGAACTGAACAATTCGCAGGAGTGCCTGCTGTTCATGTGTTTCCCTCAGTCCTTCTCGATTGGTTTGATCAACCAAATCGGGATTGGTGCTTCGACTGATATCAACTTGACCGACCAACTGTATTTTGTTGAGAAGGTAACCTTTTGACATCATTGCAATTCGATCGAGTTCGAGCCAATCATCCTTCTCTTGACCGTAAGGATATACCCGGAACTCATCGCGATACATCCTAATCCCTGCCCATTGACGGTGTAGCTTCAAGATTTGGTCACGGTCCATGCCGCCTTCAGCTTTCACGCGACGCCTGTTAAACCAATGCGCTTCGAAGGTGAATGACCCAAGATCTGTCAAAGTATCTTCGGGAATGGCCTCGTCGCGGCCGTAAATCATCCCGAACAGGTCTTGTTCCCCGAACCTCAGCTCCTCTTCAACAACGGGGTGCTCGAACCCCAACTCACGGAGTTTCACGGTAAGTGTAAGTTCCGGACCTGCGCCTCCGACAATGTAGTTCCCCCAGATGCTGGCATGGGCTAATTGAAGGAACTTCTTGCCCAACATTGGGATGGGAATACGTTCACCATTCCAGATAAGTGCAATTCTTGGCCGATTTTTGTTATCTCCCAACGGATTGGTTAAAAACGCAAAGTCGGTTGTAGCTAACTGTTTGATACGACCTTCATTCCAATCTGATGTCAATTCGGACACAGTTAAAACTGTGCCGGAATAGTCCTTCGACGGCTTAGCACCCGATGTACTTGCTTTGACATCTATCTCTTCGATCATCTTGTTGACGTCTTCAAAGTCTCTCCAATCAATCTTTAGATGATTGAGTTTTGTGTCTTTTTTTCTCGCGGTTTCGATCGAGATTGTCCCACCCAAGCGCATGGCAGACAGTCGACCTAGGCCCTTCTCACCGAGAAAATCAGGCTTTTTCCTTCCTTCGGCAACAGATTTCTCGACCGCGATTTTTCGTGACGGTGTTCCAATGACAAGGAACTTTTCTTCGAGGTCCTTCACTGACATTCCTGTACCAGTATCAATAACGCGGATTGTGTTAAGAGAATAGATCTCGGTCAGCGCGATGGACAATTCATCGTAGGAAGTCGAAACCACAATTATTTTTTTTGCCTGCTCGTACAGCGTTGTTGTCGCCGCATTCAGCTCGGATAGGCAACGTTCCTTGAGGCTTTTAAGTGGAACTTCTTTCTCATTCGCTCGATTGAGAAGCGAAGTGAAGCTTCGTAGACCAAGTACAACATCAAAGCGTACTTCGACACCGTTTTCCGTGCGCGCATCAAAGCCGTTTTTAATCAGCTCATAAAACGCGATGACATCCGAGCTAATAAGCTCTGATCCGAGCTCAAGAACTGTTCTTGCTGTAACCTTAAACAACTTTCACCTTTCCCATCAAACTTCCAAATATTGCTGCACGAACCAACCTGTCCAAATTCTGAAGACTATACAGGAGTTCCCCTCAACACCTTAAAATTTCTTGTCGATTGAAGATTCTGTTTGCGCTGACATAAGATTGCTCCAAGTATGGAAAAATAACGACCCGCTCTCTCATGTGCATTATTAGCTATGGTCACATTATCAACCATACATTTCATCGTTGGAGCAAGTTTTTCAGCCGCATCATTTTTTACTCGATAATTTCAAGGCCACCAAATCAGGCAGATCGTATATAATCGCTGTTCGTTTTTAGTTGCTTTGCAATTCGCAAAGCCATTGTACCCAAGAAAAAATCATGAACAAATATCACTTTCCCCCCGCCCGAGGAAACCAGGATATAGCTCTAGAGGAAAACCTCTCTAATGCAATTGATAGCGATTCCCACCCTACATATAATTTTTCGCACAACGAATGCTGAAACTGCGTCACCACCCTTTGTTTGCCTCACCGATAGTACCACTCGACCCAAGATTACCCTCTTCTGGGTGAGGAGTTTGGAACTTTATATAACTGTGATAGATGGAGGTAGCCTATTTATGGCAAGCCAGGCACACTTTTGAATTTCCGTATATATCATCGATATCCAGAGGCTCATGATTTGAACGCAAAGGATTGGGCTGTAAATTTTTTCTAAGATTAAATAATCGCTGTTCGTGCTCATTCTTTATCTCCTGAATTCGATTCGGCTCCGCTAGACTCTCTAGAGACTCTCCTTGGCTCCAGGTAAATGGAGATCCGTGTTCCACAGCATTTTTCTCATAAGCTTTTGCTTGTTCAAATGCTTCGGGATGTCGTTCCATCAAGCGTACCCACTCAATCTTTTGTTGGAAAAAACAAAAAGTACAACCACTACGACTACGCCAAGAGTAATAATTTGGGAGACCAAGTCCAGAATCATTCAATATATCTATAACATCAGCTTTATCGATTCTTTCTTCTTTAAACGGCAGTTTAACAACTAAGTTATCGTGTTTTGAGGTGTATCCCTCACGGTAGTTTTCATCCCCCCTAATCGCAACATAACTGTAAACTTTAATACCGGCGTCTAACATTGGTCGTACCCATTCTTCGAAAGGGCGTAATTTTAGCTGACGGGTACACCAGCGTGTCCGTGCAGAAGGCAAAAAGTTATTGTATCGCATCAGCCAAAAATCAAAGTCGCGATCTGGGTTTAACATGAGAATTGGTTGTCCTAGGAACCCTTCTAGCCGTCCTAAATACTCGTAGACCTCTGGCAGCTCTTTTCCGGTATCAGTAAAATAATATTCTACCTTAATTTCAGGGTGGTGCTGTCGCATATAGACAGCAAGTGCTGCGCTATCTTTTCCACCGGAAAGTCCTAAAACGTGCTTCTCTTTTAAAGTCTTTAGTCTATACAGTTTGCCCATTTCTTAATTCTCGGCCAATTGGGTTAGTGTCTTGCATATAACTAGCAGTCAGTTCAGTCAGTGCGGCTAGTATAATGCTTCTTTTTTTTATATCTGAGGAATCCAGAGCCTGGGTCATACTGTCAATAAGGCTGTTTATAGTCGCTCGATCACTATCAATAATGGAAAACTCTTCCAATAGAGGTGCTGTATGCCCTTCTTTACCTACAAGAACAGCCACTGCGAGGCTTTTTTCTGGACGACCTTTAATGCGCGTGAATGTTTCTGCTTTTAAAAATTTCCTTGCCATTTCCATTAACTCTAGTGAAGAGCGATCCAAGTCCGTATCTACCCAATCTCTTGGTGGTTTATTTGCAGCGAGGCTAGCAATGCTTTCAAAACTTGCATCATCACCATTGAATTGTGAGATGCGACTAATAAATGCTTCTAAACGAAAGTCACCTGATAAACCCTTTGTATTTTCTGCGCGTTCAGTAAGCTCTAAAAGGGATTGGCGAGATAAGTTTGGCACTTGAAGTTCCGCAAGAACCATGTCTTTTAACCTGTTTATCATAAGTGGAAACGCATGAACCAGCTCCTCTGTTCCTTCCTTTACAATCGAAGCTATTTTTTCGATGTCGGCTCTATTGGAAATGTCGGTCTGATTGATCCCCATCAGTGCGGGAATATCCTCAAAAAGGAATTTGTTTGGGTCATTAGCGCGCTTGTAAATTTCGCGAATCTGTATAGCTCTTGCCGAAAGGTGCATCGTGCGTTTTGTCCAATTTGGTAACTGCTCATAGATGCCAATAAGCCCACGAGCAACATCGATTGGTTCAAGATGAATTAGCTCGCTTCTTTCATCTAGCTCTCGTACGAGATTAGACATTTCTGATAGTAAATTGCGAGATAGCTTACTGAGTTTCATCCAACGTACCTGAATCATCGTTGCATCTTTTGATAATAACTCTACGTCAATCTCTTCGAAATGGGACCGAAATATCCCTTCTCGATATACAGCTAGATTTTGTCTTTGGGTCAATATGAAAGCGACTGATAGAATAGGCATCAGGCCCTCTTTTATACCGTAAGGTGGCTTGCCCCATAAAACGTTTAGTTCTGAAATACAAACGGTGCGGTTCTTATTTTTCTTAATATATTCGATTGCTGCACTCCATGCGGGTGCTAGCCGACAAGAATCATTTTTATTCTCTAGAGGTGATAAATATTTCCACCCTTTATTTGTTTTTGCATAAAGCCCGGTCGCTTCTAATAGAGAACTATAAAGCCCCCCTTCAGCTGGAAATCCATGTATACCTAAACGATCAACTCCATCTTTTGTAATCATGTGTTTTAGGAGAGAGTTTTGGGCAGCAATAGCACTACTTGATGGTTTTTGTCGGTTGAGTAGCTCATTGTTTAAGTGCGGGCATTTATCGAAACGCTTTTCAGCAAGCTTAGACGCAAGGCTATTAAGATCAGATTGCCGATATTGTTTAGTTGGGTATTGCTTTTGACACCATTCAGCATTACCAAATGATTTACTGAGTTCCGTTTCCAACTGGGCTTGTAAATCGGCAAGTCTTGCGGTGACTTCTCGTCTTGCAACTTTATCACCCGCTAATTCAGGGTGGTCATTGCTGACTTTATTTAGTGCTAATAATTCGCGAGCCAACATGGCTACAGACCAGGCCCGAGGTGAGTACCCTGCTATGATGTCAAATTTGTCACTTAGTTTAGCTGCATCTCGGCATAGTGTTTTAATCTGAGATTCTTCTTCGCCGTTAGTGGGGATAACGAGTATAAATTCCCCAATCGCCCCATTTTTTGGCCTGAATTGCGAAGCTTTCGATATTACATCTTTAGCAGGGGTGATGTTTACATCAAACCAACGCATTGCACCGGTTTCATGATAGTGACGTTTTGCTAGGATGGGTTGAAGTCCAGCAAGAGACATTAAGGCTTCAAAATCAATTTCATCTATATCTGCCAGGGCCGTACCAACGGCTTCTTCTATATTAAAGTCGCTACCGGCGAAAATTGCGTGAGCACCTTGAAATTTTTTGAATATTGTTAACGACCACTTGTCGAGTGTATCTAGATATTCCTTTAAAGATTTTTTAGATACTTCAGGGAAGCAAGTTCGAAGAAGTTCAAAATTCGGTACCAGTCCAGAGCGCTCTTTAAATAGATCAATAAGCGCAATCGTTTTCAATAGGGCTACAAGAATTCCCTCTCCCCCTAGAGCTTCGCACCTGTCCACTGCCTCAGCGGCCATTGCCCAGCGGTGACCGTCAGGAGACGCCAAGATGGATGGTTCAAGGTTAGCTCTTAGGTAATTCCAAAATTTAGATGGAGTGTATAAATCAGATTCATCTGCAGACTTTAGGTAATCTTGAAAACCGTAGGGTTCAGATGAGTTAAGGAACCCAAAAATACTTCTTTGATTTTGCCCAAATCTTCGGCGAGAAATAGGCCCAAGAAGGCAAACAACGACTGGATGTAGGGGCCAGCACTTTGTGAGCATGTCAGCCAAACGATCAGCATTGTGTAATCGATCTTTCCGTACTAATTTAGAAACAGTTTGACACTGGTCTTTAGAGTTTTGCTTAACTTGGTCAGACTCAATTGCTCGAGAAATTAAATCTATCTGCTCGTCGCCAATGGTATTAATAGGTAAATCGGTAAAGCGTCCCTGGATTTTTGCCCATTCATCACGTAACTCATGTGAAAGTCGGTGAGCGTATTCATCAAATGCCTGATGTAAAATACCTATAAATATTAGCCTTCCACTGCTGCGGGATGCAGCTTCTGCAATTTGCTGAAAAAAATAGACATCAGATATATCCTGTGCTGCAGCCTCTAAGAATTTACCCATTTCGTCAACAAATAGGATTAATCCACCGTGAGTTTTAGGGGCGTTCATTGCGATATCCATTAAGCTGTTTATCACGTTCTCTTGAGTCCATCCTCCTTTTGGTCGCCGGGTAACATAACCTGAATCTTTTAAGGCCTTGCCTACAACAGCAACAGGGTCGTTACGACTCCCGACTACAGGCAGGATATGCCAGCCTTTTGAACCTGTTGGAAGTAAGTTCCGCATTACATCCGTGACTTCTTGTCCGAAAACTGTCTTGGCTTTTTTTTGAAGCTCTGTATTTCCATTAAGAAGTGCACTTAATGCTATTACCAAACTAGATTTGCCGCTTCCATAAGGCCCTGTCCATGTGAAAGCTCCTTGCCCTGTATCCGATACTTGTCGAGCCATAGAGAGAAGAATATCTGTTGAAGACGTAGGGCAGATAAAGCCTTCTAAAGCGTTTTTCTCTCCTAGATCAGTATCAATTCGGATGGATTTCTGGAAACGACGAGCAATTCGGATTTTATCAGCTAGCACCACTTTGTTTCCTCCTTATTATCTAGTTTGTCATAATCCTTTCGAACAAACTCAAGTCCACTACTTAAGTCGAGTTCAAGGCTGCGGGCAACTTGCTTCAATCCGGCTGTCTCTGACCATCTCAGTGCGCCGTTGGTAATATTTTCAATATTCAGGAGACGATCAGCAACATCGTTTTCATTAAGAAGAAAAACTCGCCCAGGAGATCCTGGCTCATATGCAATCGCTTCAAAGGAGAGTGTTGATGATGATGGGGAAAACTCCTTCCAAAAAGAAAGAAGAGCATAAACAAAAACACCATCACTTAGGGTTATTTTCTGACCTCGAACAAAGCGAAATTCATCTCGTTTAGAAACAGGTTTAATCAGACCTAGTTCTGTGAGCGGGGACTCCAGAGAATCGTCCCGCCCAGCTTTGGATGAAGGCGGCTGTGCTGCATAGGTGCGTATGAAACAAGCAACATCATTTTTAACTGTTGTGTGGGAAGCAATCGGCCAATCTTTTTGCAACCTTTTAACAAGTCTATCCCGCTCGAAAGTAACAGCTGAGTAGTAGCTAAAAGCCCAATACCACGTTGTTTTCTTTTTCTCGGTTGCTATTTTCCAGTGTAGCAGCCATAACGAAGTTGCGTGCTCAAGATAAGGATCTACTCCCCTCTCTCCGAACAATAGTTTCCCAAGAGTTGTGGTCTTTACCTGATTATTTCCTGCAGACTCGTCAATAATGCCAGTGACTGTAGACCAATGCCGCATGGATGAAACCATATTTTTCCCGACGCCAAAGCGAGCAATGGCGTCATCTCCCCAACACATCGCTTTATTATTAGGTTCTTGTTCGGTTTCAGATACGCGGTCAAAGAATTTCTTAAGCCATCCATATCGCAATGGAAAGGTCTCATGGCCTGAAAATTGTGGTTTATAGTCCTGTTGGTAGAGTGGGCCACGCAACATGTAGATTTGCTCCTGGAGGATTCATCCAGTGACTCTAATATAGTTGTATGCTATGGTCAATGACGATCTGGAGGCATCCACCAGAAGGTTGGCTGTAACAAAGTTCCCACATTATTCAAAATAATATAACTCATTGATAATAATGGATATTTCTCAAATCCTATACTTCGACAATCAAGCAACAACTCCTGTTGCAGATAAAGTTTTTGAAAAAATGCTGCCATATTTCAAAGAATACTTTGGCAATCCTCATTCTGCAGATCATGTAATGGGGTGGAAATCTGCAGATGCTGTTGATAATGCTGCTCATCAAATTGCCAACCTTATTGGTTCTGACCCGGATGAAATTATTTTCACATCAGGAGCTACTGAGTCGAACAACCTTTCAATTCTTGGTTTGGCTAAACACGCTTTTCTCTCAGGGGATTCTCGAAGGCGAATATTGCTAAGCGCCATAGAACATAAATGCGTATTATCTGTGGGACATGTTCTGAAGGAGCAATTCGGCTTTACAGTTGACAGTATTCCAGTAAACGGTGAGGGGTTTATCGTAACAAAAGAACTTGAGAGGTTGCTCGATAATGACGTACTTCTTGTTTCCATCATGGCTGTGAATAATGAAATCGGTTCAATACAAAACATTTCGGAAATGTCTGGAATTATTAGGACTCATGATGCGGTTTTCCATTGCGATGCAGCCCAAGCCCCGATGGCGATCACAATAGATGACATTGCTCAAAAAGTTGACTTACTCAGTTTATCTGGACACAAGATGTACGGACCAAAGGGTGTTGGAGCTCTATATATTCGTCGAGATATTCAAAATCAGATTGAACCCTTGATTTACGGTGGAGGCCAGCAGAATGGTCTTCGCTCGGGAACATTACCTACACCGCTCTGCGTTGGTATGGGAGCAGCTGCTGAATATATCTCCTCAGATGAAGTCGTTCAAAACCGAGAAAAAATAGGATTGCTTAGAAAGAGGTTTCTCAAACACCTCCTAGATCTGCCCTGGCCAGTTAGAATATACGGGCCGCAAAGTGACAGGTGCCACTCTGGCAATTTATCCATTGGTTTTGAGGGGTTTGACGCAAAAGATATACTTGGGGCATTGCAACCATTTTTGGCGGCTTCTACCGGTTCAGCTTGTACGTCAGGTATACCTGAACCGTCTCATGTATTGAAGGCTATTTCCCTAACTACAAAGGAGGCAAACTCCGTAATCAGATTTAGTCTCGGTATAGAGACAACTGAAAATGAAATTGAACGTGCTATTAAGTTAATAAAGAAAGTTCTGGAAAGGCTTTCAAATTAATAGGATGAACTGAACATCATTTCGGAAAACTTTGGAGATCTTTAATTTCTTACTAATTTGAACTTAAGATGTAATAGTTCAAACTCGATCTGATAATTACCGGATTTTAGAAGCGACTGTTCTGCCGTTCGGGTGCACGGGTATGTTCATGCGTTCCTTCGGCTCGATTATTTGCATACCTTAGTTTTTATCAGTAATAATTTTGAGCTCTTTATGGTCTGTATCTTCATCAAGATATTTATGAAATTCCACATCTAAAATACCAATTACAAGTTCACGCTTAACGCCAATTTATTTAGCCTAAGAAGCATCCTTTACTATGCGAATTGCGATACACGGGTCTTGTTCCAGTGCTTTGCAGTATTGAACGAGCTCGTAGACATCTATTCGCCTTTCCATACTTTCTACCTTTTGGACGAAAGAATGAGGCTCACCAATTCTCTCTCCCAGGTCACGCATACTCAAGCCTTTTGACTCTCTTG
The DNA here is from genome assembly GCA_050295575.1 of Gammaproteobacteria bacterium. Lineage (GTDB taxonomy): Bacteria > Pseudomonadota > Gammaproteobacteria > JACNJF01. The sequence goes on from JBNKPX010000020.1 coordinate 37,210, forward strand.
ATTTCCTGAGCCAATCAACCAGTTTTTGGTAAGCATGTGACGAAATAGACTTCTGCATACGTACCTATTATTGGTACAATACTCGATGTACCCAAATCAGGTACAATCTAGAGGAGGCTATGAAGCCAATGCATGAGTAACCAATAAAATCTTAAGGGAGAATCTAATGATTTTTGAAGCCGATAAACACCAAGGAACTTGTAGTCACTGCAAGTCGGAAGTACCAATGGAAGCCGTCGTCTGTACGGGCTGTGGCGCACGCTGGGGTAGCTCGACCGGTAAGACGAGGCAACAAGTCTACGACGGAGGTAAGGCTACTTTTCGGATGGGTTTTATCGGAGGTATTATCCTCCTAATCTTCTTTCTCTGGAGCGTATACGCAGAATCTGTTTGGGCAATCTTGTCTATGACATTAGGTTTCTTGGGTGGGCCGGTGTGTTTAGGATGGATGTGGGGAGGGTTCCGCTCAATGAGAAAAGCCAAAACCAACCTTTCTATCCAGTGGTGGCGAGCTGGATAGTAAAGATGGCTCAAGACTCGTCCGATGTATATAGATTTATGCTCAAGCACAGGTGCCATTCCACCATACGATTATGGCAAGGCTTCAAAATTTGGGATAGTACCGTTTTAAACAGCTTACGAGACGGTAGTGATATGTCTGAGTCTGTAAATTGTTTGGGTAACAGTAACAAATCAGTTCTTATTATAAGGCACAACTTTTGATAATGACTTCGCTCATATATGACAACATTTTTAAAGCCGTTACCGAGAATCAGGATCAGGCGAAAGTGCTACAAGCTCGAGCCGATCTAATAATTCTCATTAGGGATATTGTAAATCATTTAAGATGGAGTCAGAGTGAAATTGCGATAAAGCTTTCTCTTACTCATTCTCGAGTCAGGGAATTATTAGATGGAAAAATCGACAAGTTACCTATCGACCTGTTGGTAAGCTATCTTTACATACTTGTCTTGTACCTTAAGCCAATCGATTAAAGTCACATATTAACCAATAGCAGTTCAAACCTTATACGGAGAACCCAGAGTGTGCAACAGAGATGCGGCCCTTTAATTGGTTATGATTTTTAAATACATGTGCTGGATATAACGCGATTTAATAATGTACAGCGATAAGTCCAAAGAACAACAATAAACGCAAATACATTAAACATGAAGCGGCTAACTGGCTGGTTCTCCAATAAGGTTTGTACCTGATGATGAAACTTATTTCAGTACAATGGAACTGAATTAAAGCAGTGTAAAATGCTTTGATAATTGATTATAACTTCACCTTACGAAAGTTTGACAAGAAGATAAAGCCCACTCCAAAAAGTAATAATGAACTTGGTTCAGAAACATTGGGGCTTACGCTTAGTGCAATTCTCCAAGCGCGGGCAATGGCGACAGATGCCATGGAGCCGGAAGATCGTTGCCTAACAGTGACTACAATCCACGATCAAAAGGTCTAAGGTAACCGCCGCTATGATAACTTATGGCCAGGGGCAGAATTACAAGTGGGGCTTCTCACGCAAAATACCAAACGTGTCTCCTTTGGGTCGATGGACTAAACCGCGTTCGTGGTATCGTGTACCAGAGTTGAGACTCGGATACATAGATAAAACAGTTCGCTTTCCTATGTTTGTAAGACGGGGTAATCTGCCCCGCTTCAACTTAGAAGAACAGTCATGTCATCCGTTCCAACACAACATTCCGTGAGTCCGTTACACCAACGTGCTGCCAAAATAACAAAAGCCCCTAAAAAGGGGCTTTCGCCAGACTTCTCTGGTATCCAGAAACGCTTTTACCGGCATATGCCCAGACCTTTAAGGTAGCGGGATGCCATAACAAGAGTTATGTCTGTTGCATCCTTATATAAATACTAGCCGTTATATAATAGCACCGTCCTATAATTTGTTGTATCAAGGAATGGTCACAATATCCCTATGTTCGCGGATTGGGGTGGTGGGAATGGCAAATCCTATCATTCGAATATGGCTATAGCTTTCTTTGTTCAAAATATATCTCCCTGATATCGACTACAACAGTCGTTTGAATTGGTGATTTAAAGCGGATTCGGGTCACAGGCATCACCGATGCCACAACTATAACATTGCGGAAAAATGTCCGAGTTTATTGCTTTCGTTAGCAATTTACAGCGAATATGCGTTCAGCGACATAAAGTCACTCTTTGAATACCGTTTTCTCTTAATGGTTCCAAGATTCATTACCGCATGAAGATATTCGTCAAACCAATTCATTACATCCGCTGCGACCGATGAACATGCTTCTCGGTCGGTACCAGCAAAACTGCTCCCAAGCAGCTTACCTTCGTGTATTAAATTATTTCTCATGTCTTTGAAGTCTTTGTTGAGGCTATTTATCCCAACGCGACTTGATGCGGACTGTACCGCTTGAAAGTAGGTAAAATTGCTGTTTCTGGTGACTTGTTTTTCTGTTGCGGCAATTATTTGTAACAAAGTGGTAGCACTAAGGTAAAAGTCCTCAAATGACCAGCATCCTAGGGCATCCAGCCAATGATGAGCCAATATAAGAATCTTTTCGCTTTGAGACACTGATGGCCATGCGTTTACGAACTTTTCTAGGTTATCAGTGAATTCTTCCTGGGTATTAACACAGGGATTCCCAATTCCCATTGCCCTTTCTCTTGGCCAATGATCGCTGGATTGAATTATTGAGACATCACTCTGTGGGAGTGATGATCTTGCTGTAACACTTAGCCCTGAAAGAAATGATGCGCCAAGAAGTAATGGAGTCATTTCTTCGAGGCTAGAATCAACTACCGCAGAGCCATCATCCATTGATGCATCGTTTTCGATTGCATAAGTGAGGGCGCATTGCCCATCGGCAATGGCATCTTTCGATTGCGAGTAATTTGCATTTTTTTCAAGATCCCAGCCGCCTGAAGCGGTACTTATTTTGCAATTGTCTGGTTCACCCGGAATCAGAAGATTTACTACCCAAAATCCAATCATATTGAACGGTTCCTTTTTATTGCTAACAGCTTGATTATTTGACACGCACAAATATTGACTTATATTGCATTATATTCTCAATCATAGGTAAAACAATCAATGACCGCTCCTGGCACACCAGAGACATTCGATTTAATGAAACAAATGACTGCAATGTAGATCATCAGCGATTTCACCTTAAAGTGGCGAAACTGCAACTTTATGAGTGAACCTATACTCTGAGCCCTCAGCACTCATTGAAGACAAAAATGAGAACGGCTCCAGCTCCTTTCTGGTAGCAGTCATTCCTGATAAGCTGAAAAAGAGTCGTTTGACCGATATACAGAAAGAGAAGTTTTATACTAAATTGTTAGAGATATATTCGGTATAGTTACCCACATTTATTGGAAACGAAACACAGGTACAAAGGAGACCAAATGTCTTTACTACATCCATCTGAAGTTATACAAGATACTCACCTGAAATCCATATTGGATATCACACTTGAAAATTCTATGAAACAGCTTGATCAATTGAGAGAACGGCTCGCAAAAGATCCCTCTCAGTTAGCTAAAAAAGAACGTGAGTTTATGATCAAGGAATGTGCAAAACTGCAAAGTATTGGTAAGCTTCAGGTAAACCTTGACAAATATAGAGAATCACAGAAAAAGCTTAATCCTGGACAGCGCGAAAAAGATGGCAGAAAATCTGCAAGCTCCGAAAAGCTAGGGGATTATCTCCGTGCAATAGGAAAGTTTAAACTAGGAGCCAATTGGCAAGCTCACCATATTGTATGTAGTAAACATCCATCTCACGGAGCATCACGGTTAATACTCTATGCCTATCTAGGCATTAATGATCCGTGGAATGGTTGCTGGTTACCTACAAAGCATAAATATGCTACAGGTACCGTACTCCCTAATGCTGTTGGACATGCTTATTTGCACACTACAAAATATGCTGAATGGGTATATGATGAAATGCGCCCTGTTTTTGACAAAGATAGTTTAATAAGGCAATTGGGAGAAATTAGGCTTAGGTTAATTGACGCGAGAAATTTACCAGATATTTTAACAGAAGATGGTAAAAAAGATTTACGAACTCACTATTAGGATAAGTAAAAATGAGTATCTATAGCATTCGTAGGGATATTGATAATTTCAAAGTTTTTACAGTTGATGATTCCGATATATACGAAAAAATGGAGGACTTTGATATTCATGGATTTGGAAAAGCACTTGAATTTAACTGGGTCTCACCTGTAGCATTTTTTATCGATAACGATTCAAAATCAGAAGTGATTCCTGATATTTCACTTTGGTTTTCGACAAACCTGGTATTAAGCTCTAAAGCAAAGAAAATCCTTGACCCATTGGTTGGAAAGCTTGGAGAGTATCTGTCAGTAGATGGTCAGTGTAATGACTACAGTATGCTAAATCTAACTTCCAGAATTGGAAATGAAGTTGTTGATTTAGAAAAAACCAAGCACGAATATTACGATGACGGTAGTTGGAAACGTATAGAAAAACTCGTTTTCGTTAAAAATGCTGATTCAATCACACCATCATTATTTAGTATTGAAATGGACAGAGGTATAACTCTTTTCTGCAATCAGACCTTCAAAGATGAAGTTGAAAAGCATTCCCTGAAAGGACTTATTTTCTCAGTAATTGAGCAAGGGTAACTTCTATCATTATTCTACATATGCTTTAAGTGGTACGAAAAAAGTGCACAGCCAAGAGATACTGTAATGGATATTTAGATCAATTCAATTACGTCCATACTGTTAAAGCCCTCCGGTTACCCGATTAGCCCAATGTTCGCAAATAAGCCAATGCATCCTGAACCCTATATACAACCCTACATTCGTGTACTTTGTCTAACCCTATCTTCTTTTCTGTCAGAAGGTTACATAGTGATCTCTCTGTAAAAAAGGCAAAGCTATAGGCAAAACCAGTGTAAACGTCCGGCCACCCCCACCTATAGTTTGATTCCAAGCTGATTAAACTGTTTTCCTTTTGGGAGAACAGAGATGCCAAAACGTCAATATCGTACTCAGGCCGAATGGTCTTTATTAATCGATGAACAGGAGCAAATCAGGACCTAATAAGGAGAATGTCAAAAAAGTTTATACATCAGCCAGCCTGGTTGATATTTCAGCAGATCGGTTCTGGCTACAGGTCTGTCAAGATCCTCAGTTAGAAGATCTATACTTATCAATCAACAGGATATCAGAAGGCCTGAGAGCGTTTCTGGTTACAGCGAATGAAATGAAAATTCCTGTGTGGATGCTATCCAAAGATGTGGACCGTGGTCCAGGAAGTTACGTTGTAAGTAAGGTGCAATAATCAGTGGAGAAGCTCGATCAAGAAAGCCCGATGTTGCGATTTATCATGTCCTGCTTGATCAGTCAGGTATTAGTCCAGAGCAGATGATATTCTTGGATGATAAGCAGGAAAATGTAGCTACTGCGATGGCACTAGGTATGTCGTCTATATTATTTGATACAAGCAAAGGGTTTAGCTATTTAACCAGGAAATTAAGAGGTGGTAGTCTCTAACACCTCAGCGTGTGATAAAGCATGTATTTGAAGAGCTGTTTCCGAGTTGTTTAGTTGTTTCTCATGTTTGTCAGCCGTCACTTTTAAGTGCCTTTGCTCAAGTTGGGTCTTTCTTTAGTGTTTAATCAGCAAATACTTATAGATGTAAATCAAAACTCCAATATCATGGAAAAATGAGGTAATATTCCTGGAGATAAATATGGATTAAAAGGGATGAAAAATTTACAAGCTGTTGAATTAAAGGAAAAAACTTTAATACTTCCCCTGAACTATCAGATTAATTCCAAAAGACATATATGGAAAAGAGCGGTGTTTAAACACGGCCATTTTCCACTTATTTAAACTGTTAACTGTCTAAAGCGATGACTGAAGATTTTGTGCAAGAATTAGAGGATGGGAAGCACCTATTGATAGATGGGTGTATCTTATTGCATGCTTATATTCCAGAAAACGAT
>JBNKPX010000021.1:0-42380 GCA_050295575.1 Gammaproteobacteria bacterium
GGGTTTAAACTTTTCTAATGAGGTTCTTATAATTGGCTACGCATAACGTTAAGGCTATGAAAAACACTGCTCTTCGAAAAATAGTTAGAGAAAAATTAGATTCTCATCCGTTGTACGGGGTCATCTTAAATGAGTCAAATGACTATCTACTGATTGCCAGGGAATATGACTTTTATATTGATGGTTTTCAAGTTCTTAGAAAACAAGACATAACATCGTCTATAAGTAACAAAAGCAATAAGTACGTTTATAGTATTTTAAAATCAGAGGGAAAGTTAAAATCCATTGATGTTCCTATAATCGATCTTACTAATTGGGAGACAATCTTTAGATCTCTTGGCAGAGGTGTTTTTGTTAGTGTTGAGGACGAAGTGGCTGGGGATCTGATTATAGGCCCGATTATACGGGTAAATAAGAAATCAATGGTCTTAAGGTATTTTGATGGTGCTGGCATATGGTGTGATAACGAAAGTATTCGATACGAGGATATTACATCCCTTCAGTTCAAAACAAATTATATCAATTACCATGCAAAATATATCAAGCCTTAACAATCAGCTCCAATCGAATCGCTCACTTCGTTCGCTTTCCATTCAGCTGAGCCGTTATGCTTAGGAGAGAGAGTTCATGCTATTAGCGCATGGTTGGGCCGTAATTCAATCCTCTCGTGAGAAATACAAGGGTTCTTCACCCGAAGATTGGTTTGTACTTGATGATCAATCAAACAAAAACGATGAAAAGTTATGGAATGACTTTATCAAGTGGATGAATGAGAATGCTGATCCGTTTATTGTCTGGCAGCTAACGAAACGTCTAAACAATCATCATGGACTGCTTCAATTCTCCATTTCACGGAATCATCGGGCATGTGTTTTATGGGATATGATGAGTTGGCTCGCAAGGACATCTGAAAGTACATATGGGATTGTATATGTACACGATGATGAAGATCTGTTGGAAAACTATCATTATGGGCGAGGTAAAGAAGATCATTCAAATAACTATCGTGTATGGAGAATACTTAGAGGAGAGGTTCATGAGCTTGAAGACAATTATTTATCTCCAATTGTCACTCGTATACTGCCTAACTATGAGGCATAACAATCACTGTACTGGAATCTTTGTAGACAACGAATCTTTGTAGACACCCAACGATTGGAAAGGAAGTTAAACTTCAATTATTCAGCTTTGGCTTTAGTTAAAGTGAAGGAGGTATTAAGTCAAAAACAGGGTTTTTCTTAAACTTAATAGTATTTTTTCTGCGGCTGGGTTCAAAGGACAAAATGATCCTGAAACCAGTGATATCAGGTTGGTGTTTGAAAGAATTATCAGAGGAGGAGGGGTGATGTATCAGGAAAAACTTCAGCACAGCGCTTAACACCGTGAGCCCAGTTTTTCCCCATTTGCTCACAGGTTTGTCTGATTTTATAAGCGCTACCTACTAGAGATTTAAATGGGCTTTCGAAATCCTTAGTCAGGTAAACCCAATGCCTGGGTGCATATTCTGACTAATCGTGAACACTGATTCTTGTACTTTGTGAACTTCTATTCTGATTGATGATGAACACTTTTCTTGTTTTTGCGAGCTTCAAAAACTAGATGCCCTAAATGATATGGAACACTGCCAAGTCAGCACACCGTTCCTGGCGTCTCGATGTCAGTCCTACACTTTACACTGTACTAACAAACAAGTACTTTAAGAGCCTGGGGCTACCAGAGCTGGTAGCAAGATAAACACAAAGAATTTTGAACCGCCGTGGTACACCTAATCCGTATGCCCGGGTACGGGAGGAGGGCTGTCTTGAGGCATCCCCCTATCTCGATTAGAGGCAACAAACGGAAGATCTATGGAAGAAAATAAGTTTTTCAGGTACATCTGGCGTATTAACGGATTGATTTTATTGGTCGCTGGAATAATGGCTATCGGCGTCTTAGCATTTGCTGGTTACAAGATCTACGGTGAAACTACTCGTGATAGAAGCACCAGAAATATAGTCAATATTCAAGAAGATTCAGAAATCAAAGAAAAATGGTTACTGGGCTATATGGAAGATATTCAGGGCACGTCCTATGTTATGGTTCCCCTGAACTCCGATCAAAATTATGCACAATCTTATTACAGCAAGTCTTCGTCCTCTGCGAGAAACTACCTGTTTATAAATAGTAAGAATAATGAGCAACATTGGCTCTTCAAAAACAATAAATATCTGATCGCCGATAAGACTATGCTTTCTGAACAAGGATATAGAAACGAAGAGAGGAATATTAGAGCAATTCTGTACCAGGTCATAAAGAAGGACACAGATAACGATAATCGGCTCACAAGCAAGGATCTTAAAACGATATCAATCTCCGGCCCTAATGGCAGTGGATACAAAGAATTAATTCAAGGAGTTGATGTGTTTGTGGGGCAGCGAACTGTCGACGAGAATACCTTGCTTATTGTTTATCAAAAACAAGGTGTGGGTTACTCAGCTAATGTCTCGCTTTCCGAATTGGCTATATCCAATGAACATGAACTACCAAAGGTCAGCCCCTAATCACAGTTTATGTATATTGAGTTTATATGACTAATATCGAAATTATAATCGGGGATATTACTACAGCTGAGACAGATGCAATTGTAAATGCCGCGAATCCAAAAATGTTGGGTGGCGGCGGAGTAGATGGTGCTATCCATAAGGCAGCTGGTCCAAAGCTATTGGAAGAGTGCCGCAAGATTAAGAGTGTAAACGGTATTCGTTGTCCTTTTGGTGAGTCAAGAATTACACCGTCCGGTAATCTTCGTTCAAGGTTTGTGATTCATGCGGTCGGCCCAATTTATAGAAACGAGGATGATCCCGCTGATGTGCTCAGGTCAGCTTACGAAAGCGCATGCCAACTCGCTGTTGAACATGGCTGCAAATCTATATCCTTCCCTGCTATATCCTGTGGCGCTTATGGTTATCCTCTAGAAGAAGCAGCGAAAATAGCTTTGGAAGTTTGTAAAAAATATACTCAATTAAAAGTTAAATTTTACATCTTTAGTCAAGGGCTGTTAGATATTTTTAAAAAATTGTCTGGTAGTACATAAAAAGTTACAAGTTATAGTCGGTCATTGGCAGGTGTAAAAAACATTCATTTAGGAATAGGGCGTCGCATAGTCGGTACCCGCATCTGTTCTGGACATCTGATGAAATAACTCTCCAGTACTGAAAACCCTTATAGTCATAAATTTCACTAATACAATGATAAATGGCAGCTTCGATTAGCTCACCTGCTTGATCAAATCAGTTCAACCTGTTTTTCTCAGCAAGTGAAAGTATTAATCTGATAAGAAAACTTGAATATCCGCGATTTAAAACTATATTAGTCATGACTAATGTTTTAATCTCAGGTAATCAGCATGAAACGAAATGTAGGCGGTACAGATCAACTAATCCGTATCCTACTGGCAATGGTTATAATGGCTGTAGGCTTTTATAACCCCGACTATTGGTGGACGTTTATTATTGGTGTGACCATCCTTATGAGTGCAATTGGTTCTTTATGCCTTCTTTATTCGATTTTGGGGATTTCTACCTGTACCTCTGAAAACTGTTAAGGTTAAAAACCAGAGCAGCCTGCAGACTTAGAAAGAACCTTATTGGGAAACTTAAACAGAAATACCCGATGCTACCACGGGTAGATGCAGGGTATTATGAAACGATTTGAACTCATTATATTCGATCTGGATGGTCTACTAATCGATAGTGAGCGTATTGCGCTGGAGCAATTTCTGCTAACAGCCGAGGAATTTGGTCTCAACATAAATCATAGCGTCTATACGCAATGTATAGGTGCCAATGCAAAAAGAGTAGATGAAATTTTGTCTACGGCACTGTCGGATCAAACCGAATATCAGGCCTTTAAAGCTGCCTGGAGAAGTAAATACAAATCATTGATGGAGAACCAACCCATTCCACTGAAAGCGGGTGCTATTGAAATTCTTAAAGACATAAAATCACGAAATCAAAGCACCTCCCTCGCCACCTCTACAGAAACTCCTCAAGCTCTTATTAAGCTGACTAATGCAGGGATAAGTGATTTTTTTGATGCAGTGATAGGAGGCGATCAGGTTTCACGCAGTAAGCCCGCTCCAGATATATTCCTCAGAGCGGCAAAAGAATTTAATGTATTACCTGAAAAATGTCTGGTGCTGGAAGATTCTGAGAATGGAGTAAATGCAGCCATTAATGCAGGCATGAAAGTGATACAGATACCCGATCTGGTAGCGCCATCAGCAGCGCTTAGGCAACAGGGGCACATAATTCTGGAAAGCCTTCATGATGTTATCGATTACGGATTCTGAATATCAAAACCGTGAAAGATAGTGTTAACTGGCCCTGGGTCCAAGGTACAGGGTTATATAATTTCCCGAATCAAGCGTGCTGGGGTGATGCCGTATTCACGCTTAAATTGAGCAACAAAATGACTTTGATGAGAATAACCACAGGCCGCAGCCACTTCTGCTTGAGGTTTACCAGAGCGGAGCATATCTAAACTTTTCCGAACTCGAACCTTACTCACATATTGGTGTGGAGCAAGCCCCGTACTTTGCTTAAACATGCGAGCAAAATGATAGCGGCTTACTCCAGTGATTTCGGCCAAACTAGACAGATCGACATCACCCGCTAGATGTTCATGAACATATTCCATAACTGAGTTTAATTTTTTCCTGGCAAGACCACCTTTGGGGTATTCTGATATGGAGCGTGTTGAGACAAAATTCTGTAACAAATAGCCCATCATCTGGTAAAGCATTTGCTGCAGATGAAGCCGTTCACCAATTTCATGCCAGTTCAAATCAGTGATAGTTACACAGGTATTTGATAAAAGGTTGTGATCTGCATAGGTGAGTTCAGGCAAATTTACTAATCTTGAATCTATATCAAACGATTCCAGAGCAAACAACTTAAGCGACGCATCGGAAAAATACAGGTGAATGAACTCCTGAGAATCCCTTACCAACCATTCGGAATCTGCTCTGGCCGGCATAAGGCATAGCTTACCGGGGCTGCCATTGCCTGCGGAGAGATTATCCAACCGCTGCGTACCATAGCCACCTGAAAGATAATAACTCAAGGTATGGTGCTCTGCCATTTTGTAGCTAACATGGTCATTCTGATTCGTCCAACGAGCCAAAGAAAAGTCCTGATTCAACGCACAATAATCCAGTTGTCGAGCGTTGGATTGGTTTAAGGTGTCTTTGACCTGGGAGTAAGAGTTCTTTGCCATAGTTTAAAAATAGGATGGTTTCAGCGCGAAGACAAGTCTTTCAAGCGCTATGCCTAAAACTAAAAGCAAGATTTTGCTAAAAAGCGCAATTTTTTGAGCGACACAACACGGTTCCACAAATATTCTCTGCGCCAACCTGTAACTTTTAGTATTTTCGCTATGAACCTCTTTTTATATCTTTGTACCGTACTTATCTGGGGAACGACCTGGATAGCAATACATTTTCAAATTGGCGCCACTCCAGTGTTGCTTTCAATCTTTTATCGCTTTGCTTTGGCGGGGATACTGTTTCTTCCGCTACTGATGTTGCTCAGGCAGCGTCAAGCAACGACCATTGAGGACCATTTATTTTTCATGTTACAGGGTGCCTGCCTGTTTTCTTTGAATTTTATCTGCTTTTATACCGCCAGTAGTTATATTGTCAGTGGTTTGGTTTCTGTTGTTTTTTCGTTGGCGACATTATTCAATGCATTTAATGGCCGTTTTATCTGGAAACAGAAAATCTCATCAATGACATTTAGCGCTACTGTTTTTGGTCTGACCGGTTTGGTTTTGTTATTCTGGGATAGCATTATTGAAAATGGTTTCAACAGCGACATATTACTCGGTCTTGGATTGTCTGCCCTGGCTACTTATCTGTTTTCGCTAGGAAATATGGTATCGGTGCGCCATTCTCGCAAAGGGCTTAAACCCTGGACGTCTAATGCTTATTCCATGATCTACGGCGCGTTGATATTGCTGGTATGTCTTCTGCTGACTGGAACGCCATGGTCTATCAGTATGGACACACAATATTTGAGTAGCCTAATCTATCTGGCCATCTTCGGTTCCATAATTGGTTTCACTACTTACTTAAGTCTGGTTGCTCGCCTGGGTGCGAATCAGGCTGCTTACGCAACGGTTATGTTTCCTGTCGTTGCCTTAACGATCTCAACCTGGGTGGAGGGTTACCAGTGGACACTATTAAGTATGGCCGGTTTGATACTGGTTTTAGCTGGTAATTTCATCGCTCTTGGTGGTCTACGCCTGTTCCGAAGCAGGGAAGCTGTTGGGGCTGGATAAGCTATCTCCTCGCAATGAACTGGAAATTCAATCAGTTAATCAGACTATATGCCTCATGGCATATACTTCTCGATTACATCTGGTGAGATCTGTAGTCATAGCGATATAAACTCGGTGATTCAAATGTTCAATTACGCAACTAGCGCCGCTGATAAATTAGTTTAACGTAGCTCTGAAGAATTCGCCCCTGAATTATTTAGAGCACGATAAGCGGAAACTGTCATTTTTCGTTTTTTTCAAAAAATCAATGACTTATAGCCATCGACTTTGCCGGCACATCCCTCTGCCGCAGGATCCTCTGAATTAATCAGAGGTTTCTTAAACAATTATTTGGGTTATTCCTGGCCGAGTCTTGCGTATAATCTCCACCTTTACGTCACAAGCAATAAATAACGCCTGAGAAACCCTTCGAGTATGAACACTTACACACAAATCAAAGTCCTCTTCGTCTGCATGGGCAATATCTGCAGATCACCAACCGCTGAAGGCGTTTTTCAAAAGCTGGTGGCTGATGAAGGACTGGATCACCTGATTTCCATAGATTCAGCTGGCACCCATGCTTATCACGTGGGGTCGTCACCCGATAACCGCGCCCAGGCTGCTGCGAAAAAGCGTGCTATTGATTTATCAAGCATACGTGGTAGACAGATTATCGTAGATGATTTGGATACTTTCGATTATGTGCTGGTGATGGATGGTTCTAACCTGAGGGATGTACAGGCTCTACAGCAACAGGAGCAGGGTGCCCAGGTACAGCTATTTCTCGATTTTGCAGAGAATGCCCAGATAAGAGAGGTTCCTGACCCCTACTATGGTGGTAGCAATGGATTTGAGTATGTGCTCGATTTAATCGAGGATGCATCTCGCGGTTTGCTTGATCATATCAAAGGGCACGATCTGAAAGCCTGATGGACTATCTCCGTCAAATACTTAGCAAGGCAACCAATATCAGTTTGACCCTGTTCAAGCTGATGATACCGATCATTATCATCATCAAGGTTCTGGAAGCGTTTGGACTGGTTGCTTTTCTGTCTGATTTACTGGCTCCTGTGATGGAAATGCTTGGCTTACCAGGCGCTATGGGGCTGGTATGGGCCACCGCCATGGTAACCAATCTTTATGGTGGGCTGGTAGTCTACGCCAATCTGGCTGCTGATGTGCCTATGACGGTCGCGCAGGTGACTATAGTCAGCAGTATGATGCTGATTGCACATGCCCTTCCAATTGAAGCCCGCATCGCACAAAAGTCAGGCGTGAATATTACTTTGACTTTTTTTCTTCGCTTTAGCATGGCGATTGTTTTTGCGGTTATTTTTAATCAGATCTATGTGGCCGGTATCTGGCTGCAACAACCTGCTGAATTACTCTGGACTCCAGCACCGCTGGATGATTCTTTGCTCAGTTGGGCTAAGGGGCAACTGATTAATCTGGGTTTGATCTTTATTATCGTTTTTACGCTGGTGCTTTTGCTGGATTTACTGCAAAGAATTGGCGTTATTCAGTGGATTAATGCGCGCCTTCGTCCGGTTTTACATCTACTGGGCATAGGTCGAGAAGCTGAAACTATTACGCTGGTAGGGTTAACACTGGGAATATCCTACGGTGGCGCTTTGCTGATTGAAGAGGCGCGCGCAGGGCATATAAAACCACTGGATGTATTGTATTCGATTTCCCTGCTGGGACTATCGCATAGCCTGATCGAAGATACTCTGTTGATGATGTTGATTGGTGCTGACCTGAGTGGCATTTTACTGGGGCGGGTTATCTTCACTCTGGCTGTTATTCTGCTGATGGTACGTTTTGTTAAAACCTGTTCTGAGACGACCATACAACGTTATATGGTCAAATCTGTTGCATAAAAATCACCCATTCGACCAGGGCTTCACCAATTGAGCTTCCGGGGGCTTGAAGCTAGATAAGTTCGCGCTAACATTCAGCACGTGAAATGTCTGAAATCGAATATGAATTGTTATCGTAATAACGCTATCTGAGCATTTTACCGTGTTATCATAGCCCGCTTTCAAATTCGGCACCTTCATCATGGCATTACGTTTTTTTATCACCCACCAGATCACAAAAGCAAGCGACGACACTGCGGCACAACTCAACTGTAGCGTACTCGAAGGTAACGCCGAAGATGGTGATCTCGTTCCTTACTACCAGCAAGCCACGTCCCAGCTTAAAGGCATACTGACGCAGCGCAGCGGTAAGCGTTATGGTGTGTTTTCAGACGAAAAACCCATCGTGCGCGACCTGATTAAAGAATGGCAAGACGATGGGATGTCGTTCCAGAGTCTTTCCAGTCGCTTAACCGAACATCTTGGGGCTACGCTCGAAAACAGCGAATTTGAGATGGATGGCTATCTTGCCTATTTTTATGAAACCCTGGCTGACCACGATAAACTGTATGTGTTTCTCCTGCGCCATAAAGAGAGTGTGAGTGTGGGTGCCGACATGAGCTTAACCGAGACTCGCTACATCGATTTCTCGAATACCGGCTTTGGTATTAGCATCAACCTGACGGATTGGCAACAGGACAGCGACAGCAAGTACATTACCTTTTCCTTTGGTAGGGGTGATAAACCCCTGCAAAACCATATGGCTACAGCCATAGGTTTTACCGATACCTTAAATACCCAGGCCGAAACCGAAGAGTTTTTATCCATTGTTGACCAGTACAGCGAAACACTGCCAGAAGAGCAACGCTATGAGTACAAGGCAAAGGTGGTCGATTATTGCATGGAGCACGATCTACGTGGCGATCCTGTTGTATTTGATGAGCTTGCGGATCACCTGGCTGCCGAAACTAAATCGCATCCTGCCGAAGCGTTTTCCAACTTCATCATCGAGAAGAAAAAACAAACGCGCCAGCAGCGAAGTGACAATTCAGGCTTAAGCCTCGAGCAATTAGCCGCTCAGGGTTCACCTGAGACAGAAGGGGCTGAACCAATAAAAGCTGAACTCATTCCTGATCGGAAACAATTGCGCGGATTCATTCGTTACAGTGGAAAAAACAAAGACTTGAGCATCAGTTTTTCGGCTAATTTAATGGGCGAAGGCATAGAGTTTGACGCAGCAAATGAACGACTTGTCGTAAATGCCATTCCAGAAAGTCTGTTAAAGCAGTTAAAAGGAAAATCCAGAGACGACGACAAAGGCTAAGAAGAAGCTGGGGGAATTATTGAGATCCATTCTGGTCTCAATAACCCTTGAACCTTATATACCCTATCAAGAGGAATTAGCTTTGCGTTTTATCATATTTCTGTCTGGTCAAGCTAGGCGATAAACCGAAGTAATCTTTGTAGCAATTACTGAAGTGGCTGCTGCTGACAAATCCACAGGCGATGGCAATATTGGTGATGCTTTCGTTACTCTGTAATAGTAGCCGTCTGGCATGCGTAATTCTCAGTTCCAGATAATAGCGCGAGGGGCTAGTTTCAAGATGAGTCTGGAACAGGCGTTCCATCTGCCGGCGTGAGATGCCGATATGAGTGGAAAGCTCTTCCAGGGATAAAGGCTCTTCGATATTACTACGCATCAGGGCCAGCAGGTCGAGCAGAGGGGCAGGAAAAGTAGGGTTATCAGTTATTTTTAAGTTCATTTCTCCACTGTTTTCAGCAACCTGGTCACAGCTGAGAATTTCTTTGATAGCTCGTACAATATTCTGGTCATAACACTGCTCTACCAGTTCGAGCATCATTTCCAGGGCACTGACAGGACCTGCGCAGGTGGCTCTGCCAGAAGCTATTACCAAAGCTCGTTGTGAAACTTTCACCAAAGGAAACCTTTCCTGAATAAAGGCATGGTTCTCGGGGTGGACCGCACACTTCTGGTTGTCAAGCAGTCCAGCGTGAGCCAGGTGTACTGCGCCATTCCATAATCCACCGACCATAAGGTTCTGCCTGTTTGCAGATTTGAGCATGGTTGTTAGCAGTGGGTTTTCCTGTGTGGAGCATCGGAAGCCACCGCAGACGATGAGGATATCAATAGTTCCCCGGTGTTCTATCGCGAAGTGTTCAAGCGTTGTACTGTTTGAAATTTCAATACCCAGATCACTCATTGACATGCGTGAATTTACACCCATAGTGATATACTCAAACAGCGGAGAGGTGCATACCAGGTTAGCCGTTACCAGTGCATCAACAGCCGCTGTAAATGCCATCATAGAGAAGTGCTCAAGCAATACAAAGCCGACTTTCACTGGACTATCTGGCGCGGAAGCAGTCTGTAGGAAAGCGCGATTCGTTGTCCGCATTACCGAACTGAAGTCTCTTTTGGTAGGATTATCTGTCATGCTGGTGAATAGTTACTTCGCTATTGCTGTTTTGGTTTTCTGCACAATAAACTTATTCATTTTTCTAATCAAATATCTCTGTCGTAAATAGGCTAACCTGAGGCGTTTTGGCGCATAACGGGTAGTTGATGTGCCGTTAATATTAATCTTTAACGCCAATTTTCCGGTTATGGCGGTTCTTACTACTCAGGAGCTTTGAAAAATGCAGCGATATTCAGGTTTTGGACTGTTTAAACACAGTCTGACGCACCATGAAAACTGGCAGCGTGTATGGCGAAACCCAACTCCGAAAAAGAAATACGATGTGATCGTTATCGGTGGTGGCGGTCATGGTCTGGCGACCGCTTACTATCTAGCCAAAGAGCATGGTGTGACCAATGTTGCAGTGATCGAGAAAGGTTATCTCGGTGGCGGTAATACAGCACGAAATACAACTATCGTACGTTCCAATTACCTGTGGGATGAATCGGCTCACCTGTATGAACATGCCATGAAATTATGGGAAGGACTGTCTCAGGACCTGAACTATAACGTGATGTTCTCACAACGCGGTGTATTAAATCTGGGGCATACCCTGCAGGATATGCGCGATATTCAACGCCGGGTGAATGCTAATCGTCTGAATGGCATCGATGGTGAAGTTCTGGATGCGCAGCAGATTAAAGAGATCGTACCGCATATGGATTGCTCTGCGAACACACGTTATCCCGTGCTGGGTGCATCCTGGCAACCACGCGGTGGTGTAGCACGGCATGATGCCGTTGCCTGGGGCTTTGCTCGTGGTGCTGATTCATACGGCGTGGATCTGATTCAGCAAACCGAGGTCACGGGGCTGATTATTGAGGATGGCACTATTATCGGTGTAAACACCAATCGTTATGGCGAAATTAAGGCCGACCGTGTCGGCAGTGTGGTAGCGGGTAATTCGGGAGTAGTGGCAAAGATGGCCGGTTTCGAGTTGCCACTGGAATCACATCCCCTGCAGGCGCTGGTATCTGAGCCCATTAAACCGATACTGGATACCGTTGTAATGTCGAATCAGGTACATGGTTATGTCAGTCAGTCCGATAAAGGCGACCTGGTGATTGGTGCTGGTATCGATGGTTATAACGGTTATGGTCAACGCGGTTCTTACCCGACTATTGAGCATACCGTTCAGGCGATTGTTGAACTCTTTCCCATCTTTAGTCGAGTGCGCATGAATCGTCAATGGGGCGGTATTGTCGATACCTGCCCAGATGCCTGTCCTATCATGAGTAAGACGCCAGTTAATAATCTGTTTTTTAACTGTGGTTGGGGAACCGGCGGATTCAAGGCGACACCGGGTTCCGGTAACGTTTTTGCAGCCTGTCTGGCGAAGGGTGAGATGCACCCCTTGGCCGAGCCATTCTCTATGTTTCGATTCCACAACGGCGCGCTAATTGACGAACATGGCGCTGCTGGCGTAGCCCACTAAAGGGAGAACTAATACTATGTTTCATATCTACTGCCCGCATTGTGCAGAATACCGCGAAGAAGAAGAGTTCCATCCGGCAGGTCAGGCACATATTGCAAGACCTCTGGATCCAGAAGCCTGTTCTGATAAAGAGTGGGGCGAGTACCTGTTCTTCCGCAAAAACCCTCGTGGATTGCATCACGAATTATGGGTGCATGCAGCTGGTTGTCGTAAGTTCTTCAACATGACTCGTGACACCCAGAGCTACGAAATTAAAGAAGTCTACAAGGTTGGTGAACAGCCTTCTGTAGTAGCCGACTAAGGGGACGGAATAATGACACAAAAAAACCGCCTGCAAAGCGGGGGTCGAATCGACCGCTCTAAATCTTTGACCTTCACCTTCAATGGTAAGCAGTACCAGGGTTATCAGGGTGACACCCTGGCTTCTGCCATGCTGGCTAATGGCATTGATGTGGTGGGTCGTAGTTTTAAATACAGCCGTCCACGCGGAATCATCGCCTGCGGTGCAGAAGAGCCGAATGCTGTTTTGCAGCTAGGGGCTACCGAAGCCACTCAGGTACCCAACGTTCGTGCGACTCAGCAGGAATTATTCTACGGTCTGGTTGCTGCTTCAACCAATGGCTGGCCGAGTGTCGATAATGACCTGATGGGCATGATTGGTAAGATCGGTGGCAAAATGATGCCTCCTGGTTTCTACTACAAAACCTTTATGTATCCGCAATCTCTGTGGGATACCTATGAGTCAATGATTCGTAAGGCGGCTGGGCTGGGGCGTTCACCGCTACAAAATGATCCCGATACCTATGACAGTATTAACCAGCATTGCGATGTGATGATAGTTGGTGCAGGCCCCGCCGGTCTGGCGGCTGCATTGACAGCTGCACGTGGTGGAGCGCGAGTCATCATTGCCGATGAACAGAATGAATTTGGCGGCAGTCTGTTGAGCAGCAAGGAAACTCTGGACGGTAAACCCGCCGCTGAATGGGTGAGTTCTGTAGTTGAAGAATTGAGCAGCTATGAAGATGTTCTTTTGCTACCACGCTCTACTGTAAATGGTTATCACGATCATAACTTCCTGACTATTCACCAACGTTGCACCGATCATCTAGTAGACAAAGCGCCAGACAATCAGGTGCGCCAGCGCATGCATCGTGTTCGCGCGAAATGGGTGGTACTGGCGACGGGTGCTCATGAACGTCCACTGGTTTTTTCCAATAACGATGTACCAGGTTGTATGCTTTGCAATGCGGTATCCAGCTACATCAATCGCTATGGTGTGGTGCCGGGTAATGAGCTGGTAGTGATGACCACCAACGATTATGGCTATCAGGCTGCTCTGGACTGGGATGATGCCGGTCGTAAGGTGGTGGCCATAGTTGATACGCGAGCAACCTCCAGCGGTGATAGAGTTGAAGCCGCGCGTAAACGTGGCCTGAACATAATCTTTAGCGCTGCGGTTATCGAGGTGCAGGGTAGTAAGCGGGTATCCGGTGTGAGCATTGCTCCGATTAGTAGTAATGGCGATAAGGTCATTGGCCCGGCTAACAACCTGCAAGCAGATACTGTTGCCACCTCTGGTGGCTGGAGCCCTGTTATTCACCTGTCCTGTCATACCGGGAGTCGTCCAGTATGGAGCGATGAAGTAGTTGGTTTTCTGCCGGGTCCTAGCGTACAAAAACAGCTGATCGCTGGTGGCGTAAATGGTCAGTATGAAACGGCTGCGGCCCTCAATGAGGGTTTAGTGGCAGGTCAGAAAGCCCTGAGCGAAATAGGATTAGCTGCTGCTGAGATTAATCTGCCAGAAGCGCAAAGCCTGCAGCAGGATGCGCCGATGAGTCTGTTTCATGTTCCCCATGTTAAGCCGACATCTCAGGCACCAAAACAGTTTGTCGATTACCAGACTGATGTGACTGCTGCTGGTATCGAGCTGGCCTGTCGCGAAGGCTTTGAATCCATCGAGCATGTTAAGCGTTATACGGCAATGGGTTTTGGCACTGATCAGGGCAAGCTTGGTAATATCAATGGCATGGGCGTGGCGGCGAAAGCGCTCAATAAAACGATTCCTGAAACCGGCACTACGATCTTTCGACCCAACTATACACCAGTTACTTTTGGAGCTATTGCCGGGCGTAACTGTGGTGATCTTTTTGTTCCTAAGCGTTACACCGCTATGCACAAATGGCATGTTCAGCATGGTGCTAAATTTGAAGATGTTGGTCAGTGGAAGCGTCCCTGGTATTTTCCAAAAGCAGGCGAAAGCATGCAGGATTCACTTAACCGTGAATGTCTTGCAGTACGTAACTCAATCGGCATTCTGGATGCTTCGACGCTGGGTAAGATCGATATCCAGGGTAAGGATGCACGTGAATTTCTGGGTCGCGTGTATACCAATGCCTGGGCTAAATTAGCAGTGGGCAAATGTCGCTACGGGCTGATGTGTGGTGAAGATGGCATGGTGTTTGATGATGGTGTTACCGCTTGTCTGGGCGAAAATCATTTTGTAATGACCACGACTACCGGCGGCGCTGCACATGTCTATGAATGGCTGGAGCTTTACCATCAAACCGAATGGCCGGAGCTTGAAGTGTATTTCAATACTGTCACCGACCACTGGGCGACCGCTACTATTACCGGACCGAATAGCCGAAAGCTGCTGGCAGAGTTGACCGATTTCGATCTCAGCAACGAAAACTTCAGCTTTATGGACTGGAAACAGATGACCGTCGCTGGCGTACCCGCGCGGGTTTTCCGTATCTCATTTACCGGTGAGCTTTCATTCGAGATCAATGTACAGGCTAACTACGGTATGCATGTGTGGGAGCAGTTGATTGAGGCTGGCGCAAAGTATGATCTAACACCCTATGGCACAGAGACCATGCATATCCTGCGTGCTGAGAAAGGCTTTATTATCACCGGACAGGATACCGATGGCTCGATGCACCCTTATGATCTGGGTATGGGCTGGTGTGTCTCAAACCAGAAACCGTTTAGCTTCATTGGTAAGCGTGGCATGAATCGCGAAGACTGCGTGAGGGAAAATCGTAAGCAACTGGTGGGGCTAAAAACCACAGATCCTAAGGTAGTCATTCCAGAAGGTGCGCAGGCCGTGCTTGATCCTGATGCGCCCTTGCCCATGCCTATGGTTGGCCATGTGACCTCCAGTTACTGGAGTGAGAGCCTTGGACATTCCATTGCGATGGGTGTGATAAAGGGTGGGCTGGATAAAATGGGTGACAAAGTATACTACCCGCTGGCCGATGGTCGCGTGATTGAGGCTGAGATCTGCAGCCCTATCTTCTATGATCCAAAAGGGGAACGTCAAAATGTCTGATCAACAGGTAATGACTGCAGAGCAGACTGCAGCAACAAAAGCAGCAGTTATGAATCAGGTACCGGCTGTTGAAATTCAGGGGCAGTCACCACTACACCATGTAGAACTGGAAAGTCTGGCACAGCAAGGGCCGAAAACCGGTGGTATCCATCTGCGTGAGAGAAAGCTACTCGGGCATCTGACTCTGCGATGTAATCCGGCTAATGCAGACCAGCTCGCAGCAGTTGAACGTGTGCTGGGAACAGGACTGCCACTTAAGCCGCTAACATCAGTAGAAAAGGGTGATTATTCTATTCGCTGGATTTCACCGGATGAATGGTTGATTCTGGTGCCTGGTCAGGAAGCCTTTGATATAGAATCAAAATTTCGCGATGAGATGGCAGGACACTACTCACTGGTAAACAGTAGTGGCGGTTCAACCGTACTGGAATTGTCTGGTGATAATGTGGTTGAATTATTGAAGAAATGTACGCCGGTAGATCTACATATCAAGCAGTTTCCAGTAGGTAAGGTGGTTTCCACAGTATTTGCCAAGAGTGCGGCGGTCATTCGACGTATCGATGATAAACGTTTTGAACTGGTTATCCGTCGAAGCTTTGCTGACTATATCTGGCTCTGGATACAGGATGCTAGCCGTGAATATGGTCTTGTTATAGAGGCTTAAAAAGCCTTTTTAACTGACTTTTTTATAGAGGGTTGAGACATGTGGGTCTCAACCCTCTTTATCTATATGGCGCTTCTAACTGGCAAAAGGGTAAATAATCTGCCTAAAACCAATGAGGATCTTCTGGAGAAGAGCCTTAATACTGTACAAAACCCGTTGACGTTTCACGGGATTTTTTATCGGGTTCATCCGAAGTCTATTGAATATTATTAAAGGCTGTACTCCTGTGATTAAATGGATATGATCAATCATGGCCTCAATTCAAACCTGCAAATTACCGCATAAAGCACTGCTCAGGCGCTATCAGGACAGTGGTGCATACACCGATTGTTATGTCTGCGAAATCACAGGGCAGATATCACAGACTCAATTTGTTGAAGCTTTTTATACCACGCCCTTGTTTAAACTCGAACGATTGATGTTGGGCTTGTTGCTTTCACGTTCTTCAACAGATCTACAGGCTCGCGAGTTAGCACAGGGTAGCATAGAAGGCTTTGCTGCATGGAGTGTTGAAGATAGAGCTGGCAATCAGTTATTGTTGAGAGATTTACAGGGCCGCACACGTTCATGGTTGATGAGTATTGTTGATAGCAGCGGTCATTCTACGAGGCTGTATTTCGGTTCTGCGGTGGTACCCATTGTTGATAGAATAACAGGTGAATCAAGAATGGGACTTCTGTTTAAATCGTTACTAGGCTTTCATCGACTATATTCGCGAGCTCTTCTTCGTTCAGCCGTCTCAAGATTAACTTACAAAAATAATCCTTAACCTGAATTTGAAACGTTATTATGACCCCAGCTATTAAACTCGCGCAAAAGCATAAAATTAATCATAGTGTGCATGAATACGAGCATGATGCTAATTGCGACTCTTACGGTAAGGAAGCTGCTGAGAAGCTAGGCCTGGATGAGCACAGGGTATTCAAAACACTGGTCGTTAAGACCGCTGATAATCAACTGGCGGTGGCGGTGATACCTGTGCCCAATATGCTCAGTATGAAACGCATGGCAAAGGCTCTCGGTGCCAAGAAAGCAGTGATGGCGGATAAAAATGAGGTCTTAAGATCAACAGGCTATGTGCTGGGTGGCGTGAGTCCTCTGGGGCAAAAAAAACGTTTGAAAACCGTTATTGATACTTCTGCTAAAAAATTCAGTACTATCTATGTAAGTGCAGGTCGCAGAGGGCTGGATCTGGAATTGAATCCAGAAGATCTGAGGAAGCTGCTTAATGCGGTGTTTGCAGAAATCCAGCAATAAGCAGATGTATGATTGATTAGATTTAACTAATCCACCAAGGGAAATTAATAAAATGAAAAAGTCCACTATGGCTGCTTTACTATCAGGATTGGTTTTTCCCGGTATAGGCCACTTTTACCTGAAACGATATGTGCCGGGTTCTATCATTTCGGGCATAGCAGTTGCGTGTACTTACTATATTGCCTCTATAGCAATTGATCGAGCTTCTCAGATTGTGGATAAGATTCTAAGAGGAGAGATTCAGCCTGATGTGGTCACTATTACAGAAATGGTGTCAAAGCAATCAGCAGGTAGTGAAGGCGATTGGATGAATCTGGTTACCCTGACATTAGGGGGTATCTGGGTGGTTGGGATCATCGCTGCATATCTGGCGGGGCAGGGCGAAAAGGATAAGGAATAGAAAACCTCAGATTAATTCCACATTAAAAACAGGTGTTTTAACTTGTTCCTCAAGCAGTTACAATTTGTTACGCCATCATGAAAACGACTATTAGAATTTCATTTTAGAAAAGCCTATGATAGCCGTTCTCGGCTCATGTCATTTTTTACCATCTATTTATCATAAAAAAAATTCGGATCAAGAATGAGAAGAAAACTATTATCTGGACTATTTGTAAGTCTATTAATCCTGTTAACGGCCTGTAACAAGGAATCTGCCTCAGCAGCAAAATCTCATGCGGCAGCACCACCACCGACAGCGGTAACCAGTATTACTACTGTGCGCGAGAATATCCCGGTTAATTTTGAATATGTCGGCCAGATTGCTGGTTCTTTAGATGTTGAAATCAGAAGCCGTATCACAGGTATTGTAGAGCAACAGCATTTTGATGAAGGCAGTGAAGTTAAAGCCTCGCAATTACTGTTTACGCTGGACGATGCACTGTTTAAGGCAGAATATCAGCAGGCACTGGCGGCTATTGATAGCGCGCGAGCACAAAAGGTAAGTGCCGAGGCAAAATTAAAGCAGGCTGAACGCGAACTTCGACGGGTTACTCCGCTGGCTAAAAAACAGATGCTGAGTCAAAACCAGCAGGACGATGCAGAATCTAATGTTGATATTGCTAATGCTAATCTGGTAGTGGCTGATGCCGCCATAAGTCTGGCGGAGGCGAATCTGCTTACCGCTAAAATAAATCTGGATTACACCCGTATCCGCGCACCGGTTAGTGGCGTTATTGGACGTGCATTACAGAATCGTGGTGCACTGGTGCAGGCGGGTAGTAATAGCCTGTTAACGACACTGGTACAGATTGATCCGGTGTATGCCAATTTTGGCATTCCAGAGAATGAGTGGGTGAAAATCCGTCATGACCTGGCCAACGGTGCCTTAAAGTTTGCCAACAAAACCTTCAAGGTTGACCTGCTCGAAGCAGATAGCCGGGTTGCTATTAAATCTGGAGAACTGAATTTTAAAGATTACAAGGTAGACAGCAACAGTGGCAACTTTGCCATGCGTGCAACTATTGCCAACGAAGACAAGCTGCTTTCACCGGGGCAGTTTGTGCGTGTACGCCTGAATGGCGTTTACCGCCCTGATGCAATAGCGGTTCCTCAGCGTGCAGTACTGGATGGCCCTGGGGGCAAGTATGTATATGTTGCAACGACTACCGACAAAGGCACCGTAGCGTTACAGAAAAGTATCCAGTTGGGCGAATGGGTTGATCTGGATAAGGATCGCAACAACTACTGGATCGTCAACTCAGGCCTGGAAGTCGGTGATAAAGTCATTGTTGATGGTGTAGCAAGAATATTCTATCCCGGTATGCCTGTTCAATTGGCCGATGCGCAATCTACAGCTAACCCACAATAAGCGGGAGTCCACATAATGATTGCACGGTATTTTATTGATCGACCGAACTTCGCTTTTGTGATTGCGATATTTATCATGCTCGCGGGTTTAGCTGCCATGCGTGTATTACCTGTCTCTCAGTACCCCGAGATCGCGCCGCCTGTGGTTCAGGTGAGGGCAGTTTATCCGGGCGCTTCTGCTCAGGTTATCGAACAAACGGTGGCTGCACCGATCGAGAATTCAATTAACGGTGTTGAAGGCATGATTTATCAGGCTTCAACCTCTACTTCAAGTGGAACACTGACTATCTCGGTCACCTTTGATATCGGTACCGATGTCGAGCAGGCAGCGCTTAACGTTAATAACCGCGTCAAACAGGTTGAGGCGCGTCTGCCAGAGGAGGTGAGACGACAGGGGGTTACCGTACAGAAAGGTAGTTCATCCTTTTTGCAGGTTATCGCTTTTTATCCTGATGATGAGCTGTACAACGATATCTACGTATCCAACTACGTGAAGTTGAATGTTCTTGATCAACTCAAGCGCATACCAGGGACTACCAATGTACAGATTTTCGGTGCCAAGGATTATGCGATGCGTATCTGGATTAAGCCAGACCGAATGACTCAACTAGGCTTAACGGTCGGAGATTTAGCGGCGGCGATAAACGAACAGAATGCTCAATTTGCCTCCGGTAAAATTGGTGAAAACCCCACTGGAGGTAATCAGGAACTGGTTTATAGTATTACAACCAAAGGGCGTCTGGTCACCGCCGAAGAGTTTGGGCAGGTTATTCTGCGTACCAATGCAGATGGCAGTAGCCTGCGATTAAAAGATGTAGCTCGTATCGAACTCGGATCCAAAGACTATAACTTCAATGGTAAATACAATGGTAAGGCTTCAGCGCTGATCGGTGTTTTTCTACAGCCAGGTGCCAATGCCTTAAGCGTTGCTGATGAAGTTAAGCAGAAACTGGACGAGCTTGCGGAGAGTTTTCCACCAGGTTTGCATTATTCTGTGCCCTTCGATACCACCCGATTTGTCGAAGTCTCTATTCGCGAGGTATTAAAAACCCTGGGTGAGGCGATGGTGCTAGTGTTTCTGGTTGTGTTTATTTTTCTGCAAAACTGGCGTGCAACCCTTATCCCGACACTTGCGGTTCCCGTTTCACTGCTGGGAACCTTCGCTGGCATGTATATGCTGGGCTATTCGATTAATACTCTGACCTTATTTGGCATGGTGCTATCAATAGGTATCGTCGTGGATGATGCCATCGTGGTGCTGGAGAACGTAGAACGCATTATGCACGAACAGGGGCTGGCCGCGCGCGATGCGGCTATAAAGGCCATGCACGAAGTGAGCGGTCCTATCGTGGCGATAGTGCTGGTACTGGTTTCCGTGTTTGTACCGATTGCTTTTCTGGGAGGTTTAACCGGTGAGTTATATCGTCAGTTCGCTATCACTATTGCAATATCCGTTACGCTATCCGGTGTGGTTGCCCTGACGATGACACCTTCATTGTGTGTGATGATTTTGCGTAATGAGCATAAGCAAACTAATTTTATATTTGACTGGTTTAATCGCTTTTTCAGTCTGTTAACCCACGGCTATATGAGTGGTGTGCGATTTATAATCAAGCGTTCTGTGTTTGCAGTGATACTGTTCGCCGCTATGGTTGCCGTCACTACTCAATTATGGAAAATCACTCCGGGTTCACTGGTGCCGGATGAAGATCAGGGCTTTTATATCGCAGCAGTTTTCCTGCCTGATGGATCTTCCCTGGAGCGTACCGACAAGGTCGTAGCGAAGGTCATTGAGGCGGTAAAATCAAATCCGGCTAATAAAGATGTGGTTTCTTTTTCGGGATTTGATTTTCTCGGTGGTGGTTATAAAAATAATGCAGCTACCTTATTTATAACTCAACAGCACTGGGATGATCGCACAACACCAAGTAAGGCTCTGGTGGGTGAATTATTTGCTAAAACGGCAGGTATCAAAGAAGCGCTGGTTCTTGCCTTTAATCCACCAGCAATCTTCGGTCTGGGTAGTACTGGTGGTTTTGAGTTGTATATCCAGAACAAGGGGGGCAGTGATCCCGCTAAACTGGCTGAAGCGATGCGCAACTTTCAGGGCGCCGCACGTAAGGATGCACGACTGGGCATGATTAACAGTCTGTGGAGGCCCGCAGCCCCACAACTATTTGTAGATGTAGATCGTGAACGCGCCAAGTCACTGGGTATTCCTTTAGACAGTGCATTTAACACACTGGCAGCAACACTAGGCTCGTACTATGTGAATGACTTTAACCGTTATGGTCAGGCCTGGCAGGTGATGCTATCAGCGGATTCTCAATATCGTAAAAAGCCTGAAGATATAGGCCGCATGTATGTCAGAAGCAGTACCGGTGAAATGGTGCCACTGTCGGCTTTTGCAACGGTTGAATATACCTCTGGCCCAGATACGCTGGACAGGTTCAATAATTTACCGGCAGTTAAACTATTCGGTTCAGCAGCCCCTGGTATCAGTTCGGGGCAGGCCTTGCAGGCGGTTGAAGAGGTTGCTGGACAATCTCTGGGGAAAGATTTTTCAGTCGACTGGAGTGGCGCTTCCTATCAGGAAAAGAAAACAGAAGACAATTCTGTGATAGCTCTTGGCCTTGCTGTCATCATGGTATTCCTGATTCTATCCGCACTGTATGAACGCTGGTCGTTGCCACTTTCTGTTTTGCTGGCATTGCCGTTTGGAACCTTCGGCGCTCTGGTTGCCGTCTGGTTAAGGGATTATACCAACGATGTCTATTTTCAGATTGGACTGGTGACACTACTGGGACTTGCAGCTAAAAATGCAATCCTGATTGTTGAATTTGCCTTACTGCAAAAACAACACGGCTGGCATGCCGCAGCTGCAGCGATTGAAGCTGCACGTCTCAGGTTTCGTCCGATTATCATGACTTCATTGGCCTTCATTCTGGGTGTGCTACCGCTAGCTTACTCGGTAGGGGCAGGGGCAGGTGCTCGTAAGTCTGTGGGTACAGGCGTTATGGGCGGGATGCTAGCCGCCACTTTCCTGGCCGTATTCTTTGTACCATTCTTTTTCAAGTTATTGATGGATAGAAGACTGCGTACCAGACCAGAAGAGTTTATCGCGCCGGAAGATGATGACCCGGTCTGATAAGTTTGGATATTTCTAAGGATGCTCTGAATAATTCATCCATAAATTCTCAGAGCGTGAAAAACGTAAATTCGATTTTGGCGGCACATCCCTGTGCTGCAGGAACCTCTGAGGTAATCAGGGGTTCCCTAATTCTCGATTTGCCATGGATGGCTAGAATTAATGTTTTTCAATAGTTTAGGGTGTGCGCAGTTGGGCGTTATTCTATCAGCCACATCCGTCTAGGCGTCCTGCATTACTCTACCTTCGACCTACTATTTTAAGGAAGATTGTTCAAGTAACTAACTGTCGTTTACAGACTTAACGGCTCTGTTTCATTATTACTGCAAGAGATAAAGGGAATGGGTCGGCGGATATACACCAGCAATGACAAAGTTCCAAGTTAACTAATAGAATTCGTTATCCGCACAACCCTGTGCGTAATCAACATAATCAGTAATACAGAAGCTCCAAAAACATACAGCCCAAAATGCACCTGAATACTGGCTATGGTACCTAATTTGACGGTAACAATTAATACCGCTACAACCATGACATCCAACATCGCCCAGCGGCCATATTCATGCATTAAATGCAGATAGCGACGTGTCTTTGGGTTTTGTCTGGTGCTGCTAGACAATAGCTTGAACAACACCAGTATTTTCATCACTGGCAGAACGATACTAAACCCTGCTACCACAATAAATATTGGAAACTGACCATTATTAAATAGTTCGACAACACCAGATATCACTGAAAAGGAATTCTTGATGATGATGAATTTACTAAGCGTTATCATCGGGAAGAATATCCCCATAGCAAAAAATACAGCGGCCAGCATCAAAAGCCAGCGCAGTGGGCGAGCACTGTTTTCGGGTATCACAGCCGGTTGGTAATTTTCAGTTGGGGTATCGGTCATTCAAGTAGCAACAACAGGTAAATTAGTGTGGTGTTTTCCAGGCATCAATAATATAGCTCGCCAGAGCCTGAGCGGCAGGCCCGAGACCCTCACGTTTTTCAAATAGCAACTGATATTCACCGAGTTTCGGCAAACCTAGATTTGCATCGACATGTGCAAAGGGTGCTCGCATATGGCTTCTGGGAATAGGGGCAACGGCAAGGTCGGCTTCCATAGCTGCTTCCATGCCAGCACTATGGTCACAGGTATAGGCGATGCGGTATTCAATACCCTGTTTGTCGAGGGCCTCCAGTGCCATGGTGCGCCAGCAACAGCCCCGATTGGCAACTGCCAGTGGCAGAGGTTTTTTCTCTGCCGCCAGCCCGCCATTTCGGTTTGCCCAGACCAGAGGTTCGGTAAAGATTACTTCACCACGCGATGGGTCCTGACCGACATTACCACCCGTCATTAGAGCCATGTCTATCTCACCTGAGTCCAGTCGCCTTAACATTTCACTACTGCTTCCTACCATCACATTCACCGCTACCGATGGATGTGAACGGGCGAACTGTGCCAGCACCTTTGGCAAAACACGGGTGGCTATATCTTCAGGTGACCCAAAACAGACGGTTCCTTCAATGCTGGGGGCTACAAACTGGCTAACAGCTTCTTCATTTAATCGAAGCAAACGACGGCTATAGCTGAGCAGTAACTCTCCTTCAGAGGTTAAACGTACCTGCCGCGCCTCGCGCAGAAACAGGCTTTTCCCAAGTGTCTCTTCAAGACGTTTGATCTGCATGCTGACTGCAGCAGGAGAACGAAATACCTGCTGCGCAGCGCGGCTGAAACTGCCACTTTCTGCAATAGCCACAAAGGATCGTAATAAATCAAATTCCAGTAAGGGCGGAGTGTTTGTAAACAAAGACATAATCTTATAATTTAGTTTTATTGAATCATGAGTTTAGTATTTTTAGTTTGATTAAACAATGCCTAATACTCATTATCTGCTTCGAGGTCGCGACTCAATAATCTTTTAACTATCAACACCGTCATGAGCAGACGGTAAATAGAGGAAATACGTTATGTCTAACCAAGACCTATCAAGCAATATATCAACGATTATTGAATTTAAATCTATACAGCAGGGCGTTTTATCAATGCTCAGTAGACTTTCATTGTTTCAGGCGTTGAAGAACTGGCAACAGGCTTATAATCGACGTCAGAGATTATTAAATCTGCTCAACTATGATGATCATATACTGGATGATATGGGGTATACGCGCCAGGATTTATACATCATTTCAAAGTTGCCATTGAGCACTGATGCCCATCAGGTACTAAAACGACTTAAAGAGGAAAGAAAGTTACCTCGGCGTAAAAGATGATGACTTATATTTCGGGGTCAACAAATGTTGGCCCTGATCTATGGTAATTGTTTAGCTGAATTAAATAAGCTGATTTCTAAGCTTATAGCAAATCAGTGAAACCCTTTAGGTTGATAAAAAACTTTTCATCATTAATAACATTATTACCCTTAAGCTTTCTTTTTTTCTCGGCTAAATACCATTCGATGCTGTTTTAAGTCCTCCTGATTTCCAACCCACGCGTATAGTAAAAGTGCAGGCTCTTTTTTCGATACCGTAATACGGTGTGTATGAGCTGGAGGGTTATAAATCATAGATCCTGGTGAATAAACGCCCTGATTGTTCTCAGATACTGATCCTGAAAGACAAATATAGCTCTCTGTAATACCATCATGTGCATGCGAGGGGTAAACGCAGCAGGGAGCAAATAAAACCACGCCCAGAATGACCTCAGAAGAAATCACCGGACCGTATGGCCCACAGATCTGTGCGTAGGCATATTTATTATCCAGACTTCTCGGCATCTTTTCGTAACCGTATTGCCAGTTTAACCGGTCTTGAATAGATTCAAATGAACGAATTATTGGAGCATGGAGTTTTTCTTTTCCTTCATCTATGGCTCGTTTAAGATGCTTTGTAACCGGTTTGTCAGCAATTACATCAATTTTGATTTCAGGATTAGATTTGATGGTTCGACTTATAGCTTCACGAACCACACGTTGATGAGAACGTATACGGTCGCTTCCGCCAGAATCAAGATGACGATACAACTCGTAACATTCCATTAGCAAATAGCGCCAGTCAGGGGCGTCTTTCAGATATTCATTGGTCACAATTTATCGCTCAATAATTAATACGCAAACGCCTTTAAACAGGCTGTATTGGTTTATTTTAATATTCTATTTACTAATTGAAGCGATATTAGACCGATCGTCTATTTAAATCAATATTTGAATATCGAAAATTGACAAGCGCGATTCATAAGGCGATGAAACTCAACAGTTGGTTTTTGGCACTGGAATGGAAGCTGTGGTGCCACCGTGGCGCAATCGATTATCGCCGTGGGAATATGACAAGGTGATGTAAAAAACATGACTAAGTGGAGCGTCTATTTCGACGCTTGATAGGCTTTCGTAGAATCTTCTCACGCTTCGATAAACTGGATGTTGTATTTTTTTTCTTCATCCATTTCGCTCTGATCGTCGATAAGCTGATTAGTGATAACCGACCATAGCTTGTTGAAATTCAATTTAAAGTGGGCGGTTGTGATACGGATAGTAGACGACTGGAATTATTACATTAAATCTAAACGCCGCTATTGACTGGAAATAGAATCATAATCAGGAGTAAGATAAATCGATACCTGTAGCCTATTAATTAAGCTACAGTTAGATAGGGAGAGATTCAATTGATTAAAACCATTGGTCACATCAGCCTGCTGGCAGTGCTCATGTTTTTACAGTCCCAGTTAGCGGCCGATGATACTACCTTACGACGTCAGGCGATGCTGAAAGAAATTCAACAGTCGGTGCTAGAAACCCGAGAATATCTAGACAAGGAAGCCCTTGATCCACGCATAATGGATGTTCTGGGCAAGGTGCCACGGCATGAATTTGTGCCCTCTGATCAACAGGATTATGCCTATAAAAATCGACCTTTACCGATTGGACATGGGCAAACCATTTCTCAACCCTATATCGTTGCTCTAATGACAGACCTGATCGAAACAAAACCTGATTTCAAGGTACTTGAAATAGGTACAGGATCTGCCTATCAGGCTGCGATACTCGCAGAGCTGGTCGATCAGGTGTACAGCATTGAAGTCATCGAACCTCTGGCGTTAGCAGCCAAAGAACGTCTACAACGACTGGGTTATGACAATGTGCATACCCGCACCGGGGATGGTTATTACGGCTGGCAAGAAGAAGCACCTTTTGATGCCATCGTAGTGACCGCTGCGGCCAGCCATGTGCCGCCACCACTTATCAAACAGTTGAAGCCAGGTGGCCGGATGGTGATTCCTGTAGGATCTCGTTTTATGACTCAGCAATTGCTGCTGATTGAAAAATCTGCGGATGGCAAGATTTCTACGCGTCAGGTTTTGCCGGTGATTTTTGTACCTTTAACCGGGAGTCATTGATCACCATAATAAAGGGGGCTTTTAAACTCGGGATTTTTTCGTGAGGGCAAGGAAGCTGCGCAAGGAGATCCGCAGTGTTTATCACATACAAGAGGAATCGAGTACGATGCTGATGCCGCCATCACGGAAAAAGATGGTTTTTAGAAGCCCTCTTAATAGACGCTGGCCGATATATTGTTCAATCTTCCTGCTGTCGGCCTGTGCACTGGCTTATGAAATCCTGCTGATGCGGCTATTTTCGATAATTCAATGGCATCATTTCGCCTATATGGTCATAGGCCTTGCACTGCTGGGTTATGGTATTAGTGGTAGTGTAATTAGCATCTGGCAGATGACATTGCTACGTTTTTTTGATTGGCTATTGCCTTTATTAATATTGCTGTTTGGCTTTAGTAGTGTTGCCGTATTCCTGCTGGGCCAGAACATTCCCTTTAATGCCGAGGTGATACTTTGGGATAAGCGGCAATGGCTGTACCTGCTAGCCTTATTTCTACTGCTATCTATTCCTTTCTTTTTTGCTGCCAGCGCAATCTGTCTATCGTTGATGCGTTTTCCGCTCAATTCGGCTCAAATCTATGCAGCAGATCTGACAGGTGCTGGAGTGGGGAGTCTGGGCATCATTGGACTACTGTTCTGGATATTCCCCCTGAATGTGTTGCTGGTGATTGCTTTATTATCCTTAATAGCTGCTGCTTTGCTACTTCCCAGGCTGGTATCCAGAGTCAAATATCTGTTGCTAGCGGTAATTGGAATAGGCCTGATTGTGCTTTATTCACTGCTGGATAACATAGCGCTTCAGGTATCGCCCTATAAATCTTTAAGCCAGACGTTGCGCATTAGTGGTGCAGACGTTGTGGCTCAGCAATCTGGCCCATTGGGTTTTCTAACCGTAGTGAAGAATGACTTAGTCCCGTTTCGTATGGCACCAGGGTTGAGCCTGAATGCGCAAACCGAGCCATTAGCTCAACTGGCGCTGTTTAGCGATGCGGATAATATGACTCCGATTACCCGCTTTCCTGAGTCTATTGAACAACTGGCCTATCTTGACCAGATGACCTCGGCGCTGCCCTACCATCTACAGCATCTTGACTCTGTACTGATAGTGGGTGGAGCAGGGGGCAGTGATGTTCTACAGTCGCTGTATCATCGGATTGAGCCCATACATGTACTGGAATTGAATTCTCAACTGAGTGAACTGGTAGATAAGGAATTTTCAAGCTGGTCGGATGGACTTTATTCACGCCCCGAAGTGAAGTTATTTAACCGAGAAGTTCGTGATTATCTGTCGGAAACTAATCAGCGCTATGCATTAATTCAAATGTCCTTGCTGGACGCTTTTAATGCGCAGTCATCAGGTCTGCATGCACTGCATGAAAATTACCTGTATACCAACGAATCCATTCAACTGTATCTACGACACTTACAGGCAGATGGCTATCTTGCATTGTCGCGATGGATCAGCATACCACCCAGAGATACATTGAAGTTACTGAATACCGTTATTCAGGCGCTACAGGAATCAGGCATAAGGGATGCTGCGGATCGTCTGGTGCTAATCCGTGGTTGGCAGACGGCTACACTGCTGGTCAAGAATGGAAAATTCAGTACTGAAGAATTACAGAGGGTCCGCCAGTTTTGTCAGGCCCGCTCATTTGACCTCGCCTGGCTACCCGATATTAAAAGTTCGGAAACCAATCGATACAACAAGCTATCATCGGAGCTTTTTTATCAAGCCAGTCAAAACCTGTTATCGGAACAACGGCAGCAGTTTGTCGATAATTATAAATTCAACCTGACTGCAGCAAGCGATAATCTACCCTACTTTTTCCACTTTTTTAAATGGCAGACATTTCGTGAGCTATACGAATTACGCCATCAGGGAGGCATGCCTTTGATGGAGTGGGGTTATATCATCCTGTTAGCTACTTTGTTGATTGCTACCCTCAGCAGCCTGCTGATGATAGTGACTCCTTTATTGTTTATGAAGCGAATGAATGAGGTAAAGACGGCTATCTGCAGGCGAGATGTAATCATATTCTTTGGCGCTATCGGGCTGGCATTTTTGATGATAGAAATCGCTTTTATTCAAAAGTTTGTACAATTGTTGCACCATCCGATTTATGCCATTGCTACCACGCTGAGCGCTTTCCTGGTGTTTGCAGGTCTGGGCAGCCAATCTTCTCGTTATATAATAGCCAGCAGGAGGATAGGGCTGGTACTGAAGCTCAGTATCATCGGTATCATAATCACGGGGATGATATATTTATTCACGCTAGATTTTGTATTTAGGTTTCTCTCCAGTCAGCATATGTTAATACGTGTATGCGCCAGTATCTTGATGATAGCGCCTCTGGCATTTCTCATGGGGATGCCTTTTCCGCTTGCACTGTCCAGTCTCGCTAGAGATGCAGAGCATTTTATCCCCTGGTCCTGGTCGATTAATGGCTGTGCGTCGGTGATAAGCGCATCGCTGGCAACCATAGTGGCGATAAACTACGGTTTTAATGCAGTGGTAGTGCTGGCATTACTGTTGTATCTGCTGGCTTCATTTTTTTTCCCATCGGCTGATCAAAAGTATGGGGTGGGTATTATAGATGGAGTGTAATGATCGACTTTTTCTTTTTGTTGTCGCCATGTCCACTTTTTAAAGCTAAAACAAAATAGGGTTAGCATCAGGGGCTCTTAAATATTCTGACACGCTTATCTCTCGGATGATTTATATGAAAAGTTAAGTACTGCATTTGCAGTGATAAATGCACGTAGTGTTGGCCATTCTATTGTCCAGAAAATCTTATGAAATTATCTATAGATGGTTTAAAACGCACTTAACGTTACAAGAAGTTTTTCATTTTCAACAAGTACAGAATCTAAAGTGGCCCTGGCCAGTTTGTGTTTAAGATTATCGTCTTTTAATTTGTAAACAGGGCGCGATGACAATACCTTTGAGATGGTAGTCTGCGCGAGTTTCTTGATTTTCGGCAGATACTTGTCAGGAATTCCATTTATCTGGAGATCTACGATTGTTGGATTGTTCATATAAAAAGCTCCTTCCTCCGGGACATAGGAAATGCTTCCGGTTATTTTAGTTGTTCCATTTACTATTAATTCTCCAGGTGCAATGGCCTGGATGTGTGCCTGAATGCCGAGTTCATTTGAGACTGCTATTAGATTTAGTCTCGGTTCTGTGATGATTACTGTCAGGAAAAACTTCTTCTTTTCAAGAGGCATCATGGCCTCGACTTTTTCCTGAAGTTCAAGCTCTGTGAATTCTTTAGTGTACGAGAAGGCATAAGCCATATTCACTACGATTAATAATACAATTCCAATTACATATTTCATACAGGATCTCTTTTTTGTCAATCTTGAGCTAGAGTATCAGTGCGAGTGATGATCAATCTTTCTCCGCCCACTCACGAATTTTTCGTTTAAGTTTTTGCTCGACTTTTTCGCCAATATCTTCCCACTCCTTGTCCGATTCTTCAGATTTTTCTTCAGCAAATTCTTTTAATTTTCTCATCACTTTCTTCTCAAGCTTTTCACCGATGTCTTCCCATTCTTTATCAATCTGTCTTTTCTTT
This sequence comes from Gammaproteobacteria bacterium, assembly GCA_050295575.1. Lineage (GTDB taxonomy): Bacteria > Pseudomonadota > Gammaproteobacteria > JACNJF01. The sequence continues at coordinate 30,237 of JBNKPX010000021.1, forward strand.
ACTGCCTTACAGTTAGCGTGACAGCTGCCACCCCAGATTGTGATTACACCAAGTAAAAATCCAAAATCATACCAGCCACCGGTATTGTTGATTTCGTACACAGCTACGCTGTCGTTAAAGAGGTGAATAATCAGACTAAGAACTGAAATTATTCCATGCCAAAGGCCCCACCAGAAACCAGCTGGTGTAAGTTACGAGAATTGTGTATTACCTGCCGCACAGGAGGTAAGTGACAGTATAAAAGCTACAAGAATGATGAGCTTAAGTATCCGATGATTTGGCAGGTTCATTCTAATATCCCTCTTTTTGCAATAGTTAGCTTAACCTAAAAACCTCAGATGACCGCTTTGAGTATATGACAAGTTTTGGAATTTATGAAACCTGTTGCTGTTTCGGTACGGGTGTTTCAAGAACCTAAAGCTCTTCGAATAGGATGCATGGCTATGCGCCTGAATTGGCACATTTTTAGCCACTACAGAGACAATCAATACCTGTTAACAGCTCCTGGAGCAATAAGTGATTGGTATGAGCGGATGCCAGTTTATTCAATGCTGTTGAATCAGGGGACAGTATGGAAAGGCCATCTGAATGTTTATGTTTAGATGACAATACTAACTGTAGTTTGCCCCTAAATAGCAGCTCAGCTTTCCAGGGGGTTAATGTGGCCGGAATGGCATTACAGTAATCCGACCTTTTTCTTCATCTTTTATCGTAATTATCCAATAAGAGTAGATCTCATTGCATACTAATGAACTACCTGAAAATTACATCTCATGATAGTTTTTAGTCTTTAATGCTATTTTGACAGGTTTTCTACAACCCTAGATTACGGGTTAAAACCTCTGCTGATTTTATGACCCGCTTGGTACGATATAGCTCAGGATGCTTTTGCTCCTCGGTATAACCGGCAGGGTCTTCAGATACAGCGCTAACAAACCAGGATATTTCAGGCCTGCGTTCACCGAGCAGTTTTTTTAATGTGGTCGTACTTATTCCTAATGCTTTGGCGGCTGCATTGTAGGTGCAACGAGTCTTAACTTCATTAATATATTCAACTACAAGAGTGATTTTATCTTCCATCTTACAACGCTAATGATGATTTTTCGGGTTACTAGGTTAACAGATTTTGAGCAAGTCCGTACGAATCAATATTCAAAGCGGGCTTAAAACTGGCAGTTAGCACTAAGCTCAGCCTGAGTTTTAAGTATAATATTCGATAAAATTGATATAAATTAAGGTATAAATGAGTCGATATTCAAAAAAGAAGGCAGTTTCTCCCGAAACCCAGAGCGAAGCGATGCAGGTCGCTAAAGCCACACAACGCCCCGGACAAACCAAAGAACAAACACGTCTAATCGCTCAGGGCATTCAAAAAGGGATAGATCAATACAAGAAACAGCATAAAGCCAAAGCGCGAGAACTGGACAAGCGGCTCAAGGCAATTCAGCAGAAGGGCGGTTCAGCTGCTGATGTACCCGTTCAAACCGAGATTAAGACGGTCTATAAGCAACATTGGCTACCCTGGTTATTGTTGATACTTTCCTGGGTGGCTGTTGCTATTTATTACTTTACAGGCTAAATGTTGCTTTATATCAATAGCTTAAGTTGATTGTATGGCAACCAAATTGATTAGGGTTGTGTAAAATAACAACAACTCAATTTATGCGGTGTGATATTTTTAATATCGGCTAATCTGTTTTTTAGTTTAAGGTGATTATCCAAATACCCCAATTTTTGATTGTTTGAACTGTTTTTATAACTACACTGATACAGAATCATTACTAAATTCTAAATTAATGAGCCAAGAGAAATTAAAATGGTCACTGACGACATAGCTGATACTAGCGTTGAAAATACCCCCTTGAAGCAGTTTTCTGGATGCCATGACAGTATCATGACTAATTTTCAGCAGTTGTTGTCGTTAAACGAATTATTTAATAAAAGTCCAGATGACCCTCGGGTCAAGGTGTTCGCAAAGACATTACTAGCCTTTTTTAAAAAAGTCGTTTTAATACATCATAGTGAGGAAGAAGATAAGTTATTTACTGCTGTTACAGAATGTTCTTCCAGGGCCAGTGAAGCCAAGCTGGCCAGAGAATATATTAAGCGGCTGATTGAAGAGCATCGTGATCTTGAAAAAATGTGGGAAATCATAGAACCCGACATTAAAAAGTTAGCCCGAGGAAAACCTGCGAATATCGATATGCAGGTTACTGAGAAACTTGCGACACAGTATCTCGCTCATGCGGCTTTTGAAGAGCATTATTTTTTGCCACTTTCAGCCAAAATTCTCTCTGACCAGGAGATGACAGCACTGGGCTTAACTCTGCACATGAAACTTCAGAAAATTCCGCAAATCGATACTGTTTAGTCACAATAGTGTAGTTATTGTGTAACTATATTTCTTCAGAGATCTCTCCACATTATGTAGTCTATATATGGATTCAATATCTAACAATATACAAAAATATAAGAATATCTGTGCAATAGGGGGCGGGACTGGTTTAGGTAGGTTGCTTAATGCTCTTACATCGATCAATGTCAAAACGACAGGAATTGTTGCCACTACAGATACTGGAGGCTCAACAGGCTGGATTCGCGAACATACCAATTCTATTGCATGGGGCGATATAAGAAACTGTCTTAACCAGATGTCACAAAAAGACTGTATTCCTGGAGCATTATTTCAATATCGTTTTGAAGGGTTCAGCGCACTAGAAAATCAGAATCTTGGTAATCTGATGTTATATGCACTGGATCAATTGTGCGGAAGGCCCCTTCATGCCATTACACAAGCCAGAGAGATACTGAATATTGAAACGACCGTCATACCGATGTCTGAACAGCCTGTTCACCTGGCCGCACATGATTCAGATGATGTTACTCAGTATGGAGAGACCCAAGTCGAGGAGCTTAAATCTTTACCTGACCATATCTGGCTGGATCCATACCCCGTTGCTACACCTGAAGCGGTAACGGCCATTAAGAAGGCTGATTTAATCATTTTGTCAGCTGGTAGCCTGGTAACCAGTTTAATGCCGAATTTACTAATGACTGAGTTGCTTGAGGCTATAGTAAAAAGCAAAGCGCCAGTTATCTACATCGGCAATATGAAAGCTATTGATGATGCTATCGGAACGCTGACACTTGACCAGCAATGTCGCTGGATGGAACAAATACTGGGCCAAAACATCATCGATGCTATTATTTGGCCAGATTCGCGAGAGCGCCCGGATTGTGACTGGATTTATACATTGGTAACTGATGTCGCTGACAGGAATTCAGCACTACGCCATGACCGGATAAAACTAATCTCTGCGCTTAATCGAGTTCTGAAGAGGTTCCAGTCAACTCATTCATTCATTAAAGTACGCTCAAAAAATACCTTAGCATCTTAATGAATCCTTTAGCAATTCTGTATCAAGATGATCATATTATCGTAATCCATAAACCGGCAGGGCTGTTGATGCATCGCAGTCCTATTTCTCGTGATACGGTATTTGTACTGCAAACCTTACGTGATCAGATAGGTCAGCGGGTTTACCCCATTCACCGTTTAGACCGAGCAACCTCCGGGGTGCTGGCATTTGCTCTAAGCTCGCAAATGGCGAAACTGGTCGTGCAGCAATTTGAAAACCACCAGGTTGAAAAAGAGTATCTGGCACTCGTGCGTGGCTGGGTCGAAGAGAGTGGGCAGATCGATCACCCGATTGCTGATGAAGAGGGCAATAACAAAGCCCAGCAGGCAATTACCGACTATCGTTGTTTACAAAAAGTCGAACTGCCTGTTGCGGTTGACCGTTATCCCAGCTCCAGATACTCACTGGTCAGCGTTTCACCACAGACAGGCAGAAGACAGCAAATACGTAAACACTTTAAACATATTTCACATCACTTGATCGGCGACACCACCCACGGAAATGGAAAGCACAATCGCTTCTTTCGTGAACACTATGGAATTCATCGTTTGATGCTGACCTCACACAGGCTTTGCTTTAACCATCCCATCACTCAGCAAAGGCTTTGCTTTGAATCAGAACCGGAGCCAGAGTGGGATCAATTGTTTAGCGAGTTTAACTGGCGGCTATCATAAGAGCCTCTGTTAGATATATACATTTCAAACTCATTGATCCAGGCAATAGTTCAGCCTCCTGCTTCGATCCCTATATGCGAGCTGTGCCGCAGGAATCTCTGAATTAATCAGCGGTTCCTTAGTCAAGCTTGTCTATTATCGACTTCAGGTTTGCTTTGAGTTGCGCAACTTGTTCAGCTGGTATTTGAGAGAGCAAGGCTGTCTCTTCTTCAATGGCCAGTGCCTGCATTTTATGGCCGATCTCTGAGCCCTGCGCTGTGATTTTTATGGTATTACTATCCAGTATTTCAACCAGACCCTTCTCTGCCATCCATTCTGCTGTATTACGCAGGGCAACATGCGGTTGCATGACCATACTGGATAAATCACTGATTTTTATGACTGAGCAATTGATCAAACGCGCAAGAATGCGCCACTCTTCAGGATTGATACCCAGCTCTTTCTTAAGTCTGAGGTAAAGGTCTGCACTAAAACCCTGATAAGCAACGCGCAGTAAGTAGAGCAGGTAGCCGCTAACAAAATCTCCTTCTGCTGGTGGGGTATCGCAAGGCACAGGCGTTGAGTTAACCATTTCTGGGTGCTGTGCTGATATTGCATAACTACCACGGGCAAATACCAGCGGTTGAATATTATCGTTATATCGATAATCGATAACTTCTCCTACCAGAATCAAATGATCACCCCCTTCGTAGACCGCCCAGGTTTTACATTCAAACTGCGCTGCGTAGTCATTAAGCAGGGGGGCACCACCAATGCCCGCAGAATAACCAACATTGGCAAATTTGTCTTCACCTCGACTGGCAAAGTTATTTGATGTAGCAACCTGATCTCGACCCAGGATGTTCACCGCAAAGTACTCAGCTTTTTCAAAACAGTCTCGGCTTAAGGCCGCTTTATCGATGCTCCATAAAACCAGAGTAGGGTCCATAGAAACCGAGTTAAAGCTGCTTGCGGTAACTCCTACTGGCTTGCCTTCAGCATCCAGAGTTGTGATAACCGTGACGCCGGTTGGAAACTGCGACAATGCTCGGCGAAAATCCTTTGGATCAAATTCAGTTTTGGACATGCTCAATAATTACCTTAATTTTATGAATCTCGTTTTAATTACTTCTTTATGCCGGAATTCTGCCGACATAAAACTTTATATATTAACTAATTGTAGGGGCAGCCTGTGCAGATGGAAGTAGCTTTCCGCTTCTTTGTTGGTACATTAAATAGAAATTGTCATAATTTAAAATCTATAAAGTTTCTAGCAAATTAATATAACCAATTGAAATATATAGCATTTAATTGCCCCTCTATACTTACTGGCCCGTTACAGCTGCATTTATGCGGAAGAACCCAGGCTGGGTCATTAAAACCCAGTTGATAACTGATTTCCGTTATCGGTGCAGAAGAATAACCCAATAGACGTCGCGCTTCCTGCATAAGTCTCTCTAAAATCGGTCGTTTCGACGCAGGACCGGCCTGGCGCCGGAAAATTTCATCTTTCGACCAAACACTCGGCCAGATTTTCCCGGTGGTCGTAATGTATCTCTGTCTATATTTCATCTGGCTGTACAAAGAACCTTCAATCTACCCGCTCACTGTTTCTCCATGAGGAGCTTGTCGATGCACTAGTAGCCGAGTATCCTTAAACACTGGTGCTCAATGCCCTGATTGCATTGCCGTATTACTTATAAAAAGAGCAACTATGAATACCAATAATCCTCTTTGGAAGCCTGACCCAGACAAAATTGATTCAACCCTTATGATGCAGTTTATGCATCAGGTAAATGATCGCTACTCAACCTCCTTTAACTCTTATGATGAACTATGGCAATGGTCAGTAGATAGACCTGAAGCGTTCTGGGATTTGCTGTGGGATTTCTGCGATGTTATCGGTGATAAGGGTGAGCGAGTATTGATCGATGAAGGCACCATGGTAGAAGCGCAATGGTTTCCTGATGCCAGACTCAATTTTGCACAAAACCTTTTACGTCGCCGTGATGATAATGAAGCGATTGTGTTCTGGGGTGAGGACAGGGTTCGGAAAACGCTCAGCTATGAACAACTTTGGCTCGCCGTTGCACAATTTTCCGCAGCTCTGAGAGCTGAGGGAATCAACAAGGGAGATGTTGTTGCAGCCTATATGCCGAATATGCCAGAAACCATTATTGCTATGTTGGCAGCGAGTAGTATTGGTGCCATATTTACCTCAGCATCCCCAGATTTCGGTACTCAGGGTCTGGTCGATCGATTTGGTCAGGTTAAACCAAAAATATTGATCGCGGTAGATCACTATTTGTATAACCGTAAAACAATCAACAAACTCGATACCTTGAGCGAAGTAGCACCACTGCTTTCATCGGTAGAGCGAATCATTCTGGTTTCATATGACAATGAGATTTCTGAGTTACCAGATATCAATGGCCTGATTGGCTGGAATGAGTTTATTGCACCGTATCAGCAGGTTAGCGAAATCAATTTTGAACCGCTGCCCTTTGATCATCCGCTATACATTATGTATTCATCAGGCACAACCGGAGCACCCAAATGCATCGTACATGCGGCGGGACGGGCCTTGCTTCAGCATCTGAAGGAACAGCGATTGCATAGTGATGTAAGGCCAGGAGACCGCTTATTCTTTTTTACCACCTGTGGCTGGATGATGTGGAACTGGCTGGTGAGTGGTCTGGCTTCTGAGGCGACTATTATGCTCTACGATGGGTCTCCTTTATTAGATCAGGGGCGTATCCTGTTTGATTATGCAGAGCAGGGGGCAATAACCCATTTTGGTACTTCAGCTAAATTTATCGATGCTATCGCCAAGAATGGCTTGCAGCCGGCAAATACCCATAACCTGTCTCAGCTACGAGTGATGTTTTCAACGGGCAGTCCTCTGGTTGCAGAAAGTTTTGACTACGTCTATCGAGATATCAAACAAAATCTACAGTTATCATCCATTTCTGGTGGTACCGATATACTCTCCTGTTTTGTGCTGGGCAGTCCTGTGCTACCGGTATGGTCTGGTGAAATTCAATGTCGTGGTCTCGGTATGGCGGTGGATGTTTTTGATGATACAGGTAAACCGGTCAGGGGCAGCAAAGGAGAGTTAGTATGCACCAAAGTATTCCCGGCTATGCCAATAGGGTTCTGGAACGACCCCGACGGTGATCGTTATCGAGATAGCTATTTTTCACGCTTTCCTGATGTTTGGTGTCAGGGTGATTTCTGTGAGATAACCGATCATGGCGGCCTGGTTATCTATGGTCGATCAGATGCGACCTTAAATCCTGGCGGTGTTCGTATAGGGTCTGCAGAAATCTATCGCCAGGTGGAAAAGCTGGAAGAGATTATGGAGTCTATGGTTATAGGCCAACAATGGAAGGATGATGTGCGCGTTGTATTATTTGTCAAACTTCGGGCGGATTTATCACTGGACGAAGACCTGATTACGCGAATAAAACAGGCTATACGCAGTAACACCACGCCCAGACATGTGCCGGCAAAGGTATTACAGGTACATGACATACCCCGCACCAGAAGTGGCAAGATTGTCGAGTTAGCCGTACGTAATGTAGTCCACGGTGAGGCGGTGAAAAACATAGAGGCTCTGGCTAACCCCGAGGCCTTAGCATTTTTTCGTGATCGACCTGAGTTGCTGGATTAGAGAGTCCATAGATATACCCTGGTCATTTATCCGGTTAAGGCTTAATAAAGCTTGTGAATGTGATGCTTTCTTCACCGATGAAAGCATCACCTTTGATGGAAAAATCTGACCTGTCAGATTTAATACCGTTCCTGATTCCATTCATCATAAAAGCAAAATGATTTTGTTTAACTAAGGTTTAACCGGTTTCTGCAAAGAATTCCTATGGCATATTTATTTTAAAAAAATCAATAAGCTTAACCTTGTGATTCAGCAGTTGATTTTCAATATAATCGCTCTAAAGATCTACCTTTTTAGGATAAATAAGGTCGATTTTTGAACTTAAAGCCACTCCGTTTTCAGATAAATTCTTTAGATTAACCAGATATTAGAAGGCTCACAGTCCGTAGCTATCTCAAACACTCTCTTTTTCAGAAGATATCGTCTTTTCTCTAATAACAGTCTGGAGCATAAAAGATTGACAAAAATGAACATTCATTCTATTTTGTGACAATCTAGCTGATTGTTAGTACAGACTGTCTATACTGCCGGAATTAAAGCCAGTTGCGAATTACTACTCATAAAATGAAAAATTTGCTGAAGAGTCTAATATGAAAGCAAAAGCAGCCGTTGTATGTGAAACCAGTCGTTCAGATCCTCCAGGGTATATTGATTGTTATATGTCTGGTGAGATAGAAATCGATAGTCTGGTTACACATATTATGCCGCTGAAAGACATTAACAGAGCATTCGATTTAATGCATAGTGGTGAAAGTACTCGCTCAGTCATAATCTTTTAATCGGCCTGCTATACAACACACAATTGACCGACTAAATACAAACCCAACAGATTAAACTCTTAACTCGAAATCAATGACTATTCAAAAAATTGAAAGTATCAAAGAATTTGGCGGCAAGCTAAACCGCTACACACACACCTCCTCAGTTCTGGATTGTGAAATGACCTTTTCGGTTTATCTTCCACCACAGGCAGAAAAGGAAAATGTGCCCGCGTTGTACTGGTTATCTGGCCTAACCTGTACCGATGATAATGTGCGTACCAAAGCGGGGGCACAACGCTATGCTGCAGAGCAGGGTATAGCTTTAATCTTTCCCGACACTAGCCCGCGTGGTGAGGATGTAGCTGATGAAGCGGATCGTTACGATCTGGGCAAAGGCGCAGGATTTTATACTAATGCCGTGCAGGCTCCCTGGGCCACACATTATCAAATGTATGACTATGTAACGCAGGAGTTACCAGCTTTAGTCGAGCAGTATCTGCCCTTAATTCCAGGTGTGAAATCTATTTCTGGCCATTCCATGGGTGGGCATGGAGCATTAATCTGCGCGCTTAAAAATCCTGATGCCTATAAATCAGTATCAGCCTTTGCGCCCATCTGTAATCCTGTTAACTGTGGTTGGGGGCAAGGATGTTTTGGTGCGTATCTAGGTGACGATACCGAAAAATGGAAAGCCTACGATGCAACAGAACTGGTTGAATCAGGCGCCAGGGTTGCTGATATTTTAATCGATCAGGGGCTGGCTGATGAATTTTATGACGAGAAACAATTGTTACCGGAAAACTTTCAGAATGCCTGTGATAAAGCAGGTCAGGCAGTAACCATTCGTATGCAGGAAGGCTATGACCATAGCTATCATTTTATTGCGACATTTATCGGTGAGCATATTGCTTACCATGCCAAAGCATTGAAAAACTAAACTACAGTCTCTCCAGGCACTGGTTTAGAGAGCACCGAATTCTGTCCTATTAAGGCAAGGTAACTATGAAAGACTCTAAGAGAAAAAAGCAAAAGTATTCTTCAAGAGGACGCAGAGCTGATGGTCAATCGCTGCAAACCCTGAAACAACTTTTGGGTGAGCAACCGTTACAGCGCGAGCTACTAATTGAATATCTACACAAAATTCAGGATGAATTTAAACATCTATCTGCCGGCCATTTAACGGCTCTGGCCGACCTACTGAAAATCTCAATTGTTGAAGTCTTTGAAGTGGCCAGTTTTTATCACCACTTTGATGTGGTTGATGAAAATTCAAAGGCTCCTGCTGAATTGACTATTCGTGTATGCGATTCCATCAGTTGCCAGATGAATGGTGCTGATGAACTCATACAAAGCCTGCAAAACGAAGCCTTTGAGAATGTGAGAATTCAACGCGTACCCTGTGTTGGACGTTGTGACAAAGCCCCCGTTGCAATGATTGATAAATACCCCGTGGAATCAGCAGATCTGGATAAAATCAAACAGATAAAGTCAGACAGACTTTATGAAGTTCCGCTCATCAATTTAATCAATACTGAAAAATCCAGGGACTCTGAGGCTTATGCATTTGTTACCGAGTTACAGAAGAATTTCGATGAAGCAAAGAAAGAGCAGATTATCAGTGAGCTGGAGACTTCCAATTTAAGAGGATTGGGTGGTGCTGGATTTCCAGTTGGTCGTAAATGGCGTATTCTAAGTTCTCAAATAGCTCCTCGTACTATGGCTGTGAATATAGATGAAGGAGAGCCTGGTACCTTTAAAGATCACTACTACCTGCAAAAGGATCCACAACAATTTATTGAAGGTATGCTGATAGCAGCGCTTACGGTTGATATCGATGTGATCTATATCTATCTACGCGATGAATACCCTGCCTGTCATGCTATGCTTGAACTTGAGTTAGAGAAACTCAAGGCTAACCCTCCTTATTCATTGCCTGAGATTCATTTACGCCGAGGTGCTGGTGCATATATCTGTGGTGAAGAATCGGCCATGATTGAATCTATCGAGGGTAAACGCGGTATGCCACGCCTACGTCCACCCTATGTGGCCGAAGTGGGTGTACATGGTCGACCGACACTCGTGCAAAACATGGAAACCCTGTATTGGGTACGCGATATTGTCGCAAAGGGTACGGAGTGGTTTACTACACAGGGGCGGCACGGTCGTACGGGAATGCGTTCCTTCTCGGTCAGTGGCCGCGTAAATAAACCGGGCGTGCATTTTGCACCTGCAGGTATCACTTTGCAGGAATTAATCGATGAATACTGTGGTGGTATGCTGGAAGGGCATAAGCTGTATGGCTATCTACCTGGCGGCGCTTCTGGTGGTATTTTGCCGGCCAGCAAAGCAGATATCCCACTTGATTTCGATACCTTAAATGATCATGGTTGTTTTATCGGCTCGGCTGCGGTGATTGTATTCTCCGATGCTGATTCAGCTCGACAGATAGCTGCTAACGCCATGCATTTCTTTGAACATGAATCCTGCGGTCAATGCACACCCTGTCGTGTTGGCACCGCTAAAGCGGTTAAGTTAATGCAACAGGAAATCTGGGATACTGAACTCATGCAGGAACTATCGACAGTCATGCGAGACGCTTCAATCTGCGGATTGGGGCAGGCGGCACCGAACCCAATGGATTGCGTAATCAAATACTTTCCTGATGAAATTAACGGGAGTAAATCATGAGTATTGAGTTTAGTTTGAATGGTGAAAAAATCACCGCCAATACCGATGAAACTATTTTAAAAGCAGCTCAACGTCACGGCGTTGAAATCCCTCATCTGTGTTACAAAGATGATCTTGGTGAGTCTGGCAACTGTCGTGCCTGCATGGTAGAGATAGAAGGAGAGCGCGTATTAGCGCCATCCTGCTGCCGCAAACCGACTGCAGATATGAAGGTGAATAGCACTAATGAACGTGCTGTAAAATCTCAGAAACTGGTGCTGGAGCTGCTGAAATCTGATGTGACGCAGGAAGCCTATACCAGGCATAACGAGTTAGACTACTGGGCGGAAAAACTGGAGCTGGAAACACCACGCTTCGAGCCACGTTCAGATAAAGTTGCCAGAGATGAATCACATCCAGCGATGACAATAAACCTGGATGCCTGTATCCATTGTACCCGTTGCCTGCGCGCCTGCCGTGATATTCAGGTTAACGATATTATCGGACTTTCACAGCGCGGATCACAAACTAAGATTGTTTTTGACCTTGATGATGCAATGGGACAAAGTGCCTGTGTCGGCTGTGGTGAATGTGCCCAGGCCTGTCCGACCGGAGCCATCATGCCTGCGGGTGGTGTAGGTCTTATTGAGCCAGATAAAACAGTCGACTCTGTCTGTCCATATTGCGGGGTAGGGTGCCTTCTTACCTATCATGTTAAAGACAATAAAATCCTGTATGCAAAGGGACGTAATGGCCCTGCAAATAAAGGCCGCCTCTGTGTCAAAGGCCGCTTCGGGTTTGATTATATTCATCATCCTGAGCGTCTGACCAAGCCCCTGATTCGACACAGTGACGCTCCAAAGACAGCTGATCTCGATTATCAACCAGAGAATCCTTTAGCCCTGTTTCGTGAAGCTAGCTGGGAGGAAGCACTTGATTTTGCCGCACAGGGTTTATCGAACATTATTAAA